>JAZODZ010000068.1:0-11171 GCA_045597285.1 Myxococcota bacterium | reverse complement strand
GGTAATGTCACCGCGGGTAATGTGGGGATTACTTCGTTCGAATCTGAGGTAATTTTCGGAATATCCCGTCCATTTGACGTTGTTTTGTGCGTCCGTCGTCTGAGTTTCCCAGAGTACGTGGTGTTTTGACCCGATGGTGTTTTGAAGCCGCGATTTTTGGAGTGATTGAATGAGTTGTTCGGCTTCGTTCCAGCGTCGTTTTTTGATGTCTGCGGGCACCGGATTGGGGAGAGAGGCGGCGATGGTATTGGGCCTTGGCGAAAACCGGAAGAGGTGGGCTTCATCGAATTGTGCACGGCGAATGAAATCCATCGTTTCTAGCCACATTTCGTCGGTTTCCCCGGGAAAACCGACGATGAGATCTGTCGAAATCCGAACGTTGGGAATCAAAGCCCGGATGGTATCGATTTTTTCGAGATAACCATCGATAGGAGTGCGCCTTTTCATGGCCGTCAGTACGCCGTCGCTGCCACTTTGAACGGGTATGTGAAAATGCGGGCAGAGCCTTTTGTCGAGCCACAGTTTCCATAATTCGGGGCGGACATGCCAGGGTTCGATGGAACTGATTCTAAGTCTTTGAACGGGGGTTTGCTCGAGAATGTCCTCGATCAGGTTATGAAGCCGTCGCTCATTCTCTCGCCAGGCCCCGAGCTGGACACCGGTCAGGACGATCTCTCGCTCGCCGAGAGCGAGACAACGATTGATTTCTGAAATGATTTTGGATGTTTCTTCGCTTCTTTCACGTCCTCGAGCGAGCCGCACTGCGCAATACGTGCATTGGTTGTTGCAGCCGTCTTGAATCTTGATGAAGCTCCTCATTCGGAGCCTGTAGGACGCTGCTGCGGCTTTTTTTTCGGCTTCGTCAATGATTTCTTCTGCCAGTGTGTCCTCGATGGCATTGAGTATGATTTGAGCTGTTTTGGGACGGTCTTCGCGAAGAATTCGTATGATTTTGAGAGGTTTTGCGGAAGAGATAGAGGTTTCCGCTTCGTCATTATCTGGAAACTGAATACGCTCGGAATTATCCACACATTGCTTTTCTTTCGAGAGCTGAATGAGTTCATCGTCTGTCATGGGGGATTCGCCTGAATCCATGAGGTCGATGGCACAGCCCATGAGAACGAGCATTTTAGGGGCAAGCGCGGCCATTCTTCTGGCGTAGTTTCTCGATTTGCGCATGGCATCGCAAGTCACGCCGCAGGTGTTGAGGACGATGACGTCGGGATTGTCATCTATCGTGGTAATGCGATGCCCTGCCTGTACAAGAGAACGTGCGTATTGTTCATTTTCTGCCTCATTCAGTCGGCAGCCGAGAAACTGGAATGCGATTGTGGCCATGTCAATGCGTTACGTGAAAAGGGATGGTAAAGTTTAACCCGGGAATTGCGGATAGTTTATTGTTTGCGTGCGGGCAAGGCGAGTCCGATGATTAAGAGGAGGAACATAAGAAGAATTGCAAGCGGTGTTGCGGTTTGTTCATACGGGAGGGCGGTGCAGGAACGCGAGGCTTTTTGGGGTTCTGCAGGGGATGAATCATTCGGCGTGGGAGCCGGCGTGGCCGAATTGGCGTCTTGAACGGGGGCTGAATCCTGGGAAGCGGTCGAATCCTTCTGTAAATCGTTGGCTACAGGTTCAGTATTATCGGTTCCCGTTTGAGCATCTTTGGTTTCAGTGGTGGCAGAATCGTTTTGCGGTTGAGCGTTGGTTTCAGGCTCATTCTCATTAACGGCATCAATCGTACACGCCGCACCCGGATTGTCGCATTTCCAGCCAAATGAAATCGAGAGGCAGTTGTTGCAACCTGCCGTCTTGTTGCTCCCCTCGTCACATACTTCGTTGCCCGTCACAACGCCATCGCCGCAAACAACGGGCTTGGAAGACTTTGCTTGAGATTCTTCGAGTGCTTTGCACAATTTTTTGCGTTGTTCCATCGTGCAGCTACAACCATGGTGACGGCAAACATGAGAAATGCCAGGATCTATGTGCTGATGGTAAGTTTTGCAGTCGTAGCACTTGACGCAGTAGTCATCACACCTCTGTGGTGGACGTGGGCCTATGTCTGCAAATGCGATGGCAGGAATAATAAAAACTAGAGCCGAACTTATTAAAATCAGGTTTTTCATGTGGTGCTCGCTGGAAAATAGGCTGTGTTTCAAGTTGATCGTCCTAATGTTGAAGAAGTGGCTTGAGATAGCGTCCCGTATGGGAATGCTCGAGCGCTGCGATTTGTTCTGGCGTTCCCGTTCCGACGATTTGGCCGCCGGCATCGCCGGGTTCGGGGCCGATGTCGATGATGTAATCAGAGGTTTTGATGATGTCGAGATTGTGTTCAATGATGATGACGGAGTGGCCGAGATCGGCGAGTCTGTTGAGAACGGTGATGAGCTGATTCACGTCATCGGCATGGAGGCCTGTGGAAGGTTCATCGAAAATAAAGAGCGTTTTGGTTCGCGATGTTTTGGCGATTTCTTTGGCGAGTTTCATTCGCTGTGCTTCGCCGCCAGATAGGGTAGGGCTGGGCTGTCCCAGCTTGATGTATCCAAGCCCTACATCGCAAACGGCTCTGAGAATTTTTTCGATTTTTGATTGTCCTTCGAAAAGTTTGAGCGCTTCATCGAAGGACATATCGAGTACGTCGGCGATATTTCTGCCGAGGTATCGAACTCTGAGCGTGGCTTCGTTGAACCGGCGTCCACGACAGTCTTCACACGGAATATAGGTATTGGACAAAAATTTCATTTCGATGGTGCGCACGCCCGCGCCAGCACATGATTCGCATCGTCCCCCATGTTTGGAAGCAGCCACGTTAAAGCTGAATCTCGATGCCGAATAACCGTACATTTTTGCTTCGGGTATGGCGGCGAACAGGGCGCGGATGAGATCAAATACCTTGGTGTATGTTGCGGGGTTTGATCGTGGTGTTTTGCCAATCGGTTTTTGATCGACATCGAGCACGCGGTCGATGCTGGCGAGCCCTTCGATATCGTCGCAATATTGCAATTTGAGTGGTCTGCCCGAAATATGATTTTTGACGTTGGGCAGGAGCAGTTCGTTGATCAGCGTGGATTTTCCGGAACCGCTGACGCCCGTGACGCATACGATGCAGCCGAGGGGAATGTCGACATCGATATTTTTCAGGTTATTCTGACGTGCATTTTTAATTCTGATCCACCCTTTGTCACACGATCGTCGTGTTTGCGGAAGTGCGACACATTTTTTACCGAGCAGGTAGTCGACGGTTAGCGAATTCGTGACTTTGCCGATTTGATCTGTGGGGCCGGCATAGATGACATGACCACCATTTTTTCCGGCTTTGGGGCCGATATCGATGAGATAGTCACAGGCTTTCATCGTTGCGTCGTCGTGTTCGACGACGACGACGGTATTCCCTCTGTCCCGTAAATCCTTGAGGACGCCGATAAGACGCGCCTGATCACGGGGATGGAGTCCGATCGAGGGCTCGTCGAGAATATAGGTGACAGCAGTGAGCCCGTTTCCAAGAAGAGATGCGAGCCGCACGCGTTGCATTTCACCGCCTGAGAGGGATGCTGCATCCCGGGACAGCTGTAAATAACCGAGGCCGACGCGAGCAATAAATCGTAGTCGTTCGATGAGCGTGGGCATGATGTCGTCGACGATTTTGGCGGCAACGGGATTGAGGTCGCCAGAGGTGACGTGTTCAAAAAACTCTATGGCCTGATCGATTGTTTTGGCCTGAATCGCCACAAGGCTTTCGCCAGAAAAAAAGACGTTTCTTGCATGTTGGTTAAGCCTTGATCCCTCGCATTCGGAACATGGGATTTTGTCGCAGAAGCTCAACAGGTGATCGTATAAATCGGCGTTGTCTGTATCTTCCATGAGTTTGACGAGTTTGGATGTCATGGCCGTGATGAATGCGGTTCTGTCATCGTTGCTTACGTCAGTACAAATCGCCGAAGGCAGGATTTTCAATGGTTTGAGGACAGCTTTGGTAATCGAGGCGATCTTATCGTAGATATCCTCATCGTCTATGGCAAGCGGAAGAAATGCGGATGGTTTCCCGAATGCGGCGACGATGGGGATATCGATGTTGTTGAGAAGCCATTCAGGCCGCATGACGGTGACAGTACCGATGCCATGACAGTGTGGGCAGGCCCCCGAGGGTTTGTTAAAAGCGAGCATATCCGGAGAGAGTTCAGGAAAAGACATGCCGCAACGGGGACAGGTGGCTTTTTCACTGAAGATCGTCATCTGGGAAGGTGCGCCATCGACGAGCCTTTCGACGAGGCATAGTCCATTTCCGTATCGAAGGGCGGCTCCTACACTTTCCGCGAGCCGGGGTTTGGCAGTCGGTTTGATGATGATGCGATCGATGAGGAGTTCGATTGTATGCCGGACGTTTTTGTTGAGAGGTTCGAGCGTCGCGATTTCGCACAATTTGCCGTCGACACGAGCATGGACATAGCCCGATTTTTTAAGTTTTTTAATGAGGTCTTCGTGCATGCCCTTTCGTTGCTGTACGAGCGGGGCATAGAGAATGACTTTCGTCCTTTCGGGCCATGATATGAGTCGTCGAATGATGGCGTCCTGTGTTGTGGCCGAGACTTCGAGCTGACATTTGGGGCAGACCTGAACGCCGGCGCGTCCCCAGAGTAGGCGGATATAGTCGTAGACTTCGGTGACTGTTCCGACGGTGGAGCGAGCATTCGTTCCGGCGGTGCCCTGGACGACGGCGATGGCAGGGGAGAGGCCGGTTATTTTTTCGACAGCGGGCTGGCGGATTGCTCCGACGAACTGTCTGGCATACATGGACAGCGTGTCGAGATACCGGCGTCTCGATTCCATATAGAGCGTATCGAATGCGAGCGTGGATTTTCCGGAACCGCTTGGGCCGGTTACGACTGTAAAGGCATATTTGGGAAAATCGACCGAAACGTGTGCCAGATTGTTTTCAGTGGCATTGGTGATATGAATGAATTCCTGGGTTTTCAATGTATAACGGCTTTATATGTGAGACCCGCAAATGCAGGGATTGGCTAGAAAACGGCAGATACTGACCTCAAAAACTTAAACAGTTTCGGGGCTTTCCTTTGCGGATGGTGTGGAATTGTCGATAATCGGTGTTGCACCTGCGGGAACGACGAACTTCAGTTTGCGGGGCATATTTTCGACGACGAAGTCATTGTTGCGATGGATTTCGCCGTCCATCGAAAAAATGAAGCCATCTGGGGCTGTGATGTGAACTGATTTGCCTTGTTTATATTCAAAATAGGGATGAAATGCGGCGGTATCGAGGTGCGTTCCGGCCTGATATGATTTCATCATTTTGGCGAATCGAATGTGTGAAAGAGGCTTGAAGAGACAGACTTCGAGGAGCCCGTCGTCATTTCTGGAACGCGGGGCGCAGCGATACGAACCGCCGACATATTGTCCGTTCGCGATGGTGCAGAGCAACAATGTGCCCTTCGGATTGATGAGTTCGCCGTCGACTTCGACTTTGCATCGATGGTACATGCCGATAATCAGGCTTACGAGGACTGAGAATGGGTAGACGTTTTTTCCGCCGATGACGGGAACCCGTCGCAGTTTTGTGATGAGGTTTGCCACACACGAATCAAAGCCGAAATGCACGGCATTGATGGCATAATTGTCATTGACGCGGATGAGATCGACATGCGTGTCGGTGCCGTTCAATTGGGCATGAATGTCGAGGAAAGGGTCTTTTCCGCCATAGTATTTGATGAAATCATTTCCCGAACCGCATGGAAAACATCCGACGGAAGCAAAATCAAATTCGGCGGCACCGTTGACGACTTCGTTAAGCGTGCCATCCCCGCCGCAGGCATAGAAACGAACGGGCTGGGCATCGTTGGCGCAGTAATTCCTGATATATAGAATGGCGTCGCCCGGTGCCTTCGTGATATAAATTTCATGTTCGCATTGAGCCTGTGCTACTTTTTGCTGAATAAACTCGGTAGCATTTTCTTTTCCGGATGCGGGATTAATGATAAAAATATGTTTCATGGATGGTGTTATACTGATGGGCTCTTCGCCTGTTGAACGACCGGCTGGAAGAGAAAAAATAGCCGGAATGCGAGGGTGTGATAACTCAAATTTGAGAGAAATGCCAGACGATAAGCGGTGAGATGTGAAGGGGTTGAGGATGGGCAATAAGTCATTCTGGAACAGCGGTATTTTTAATCGTATCGGCGATATGGTTGTAAAAGCGGTGGATTCTGCCACCAATGTTGTCGATGCTGCATCGAAAGCACTTGAGGAAGCAGGGCATAAGCATCAGAAAAATAAGGGCGATCACCGTGATTCCGACTCCGAAGGCGCATCGGCGAATCGTGTTTCGGAAATGGCAGGTGCGGTCGTGGATTACCTGGCCGATGGTTCAGAGGAAAGTAAGGCATCGGCAAGGGATATGCTGGCATCCCGGTTTTTAAATATCGTCTCGCAAACAGCCAAGGCTGGCGCTGAAATACTGAAAAATAGAAAACGCACTGTAGAAGGCATGTATATCAAGGAGGATGTCCTCACTGGGTTTGACAACAGCGCAGAGACTCTCACGGTGCCTGATTATGTGCATGAAGTCGCTGAAAAAGCATTCATGGGCAGCAGACTGGAAAGTATCGTTTTTGAAGGAAATATACGGCGAATAGGAGACCGCGCATTTGGCGGCGCATGTTTTCTTAAAAGTGTGCAGTTCAAGGGGGACGTGGAAGCCATAGGAAATGAAGCATTTTCGGGTTGTACGGGCCTTTGTACAGTTTCGTTTGAAAAAGGGCTCGGGGCTCTAGGCAGTTCCGTTTTCTCTTTTTGTATATCGTTACAAGAGATTCATATTCCCGATAACTGTGCTTCACTCGGTGATGAAGTTTTTGGCTGTTGTGCGTCACTTGTGGAGATGCGGTTGCCCAATGGTTGCAAGTCGATCGGTGAAAAGACTTTTGCAGGTTGCTCGGCGATTACTAAAATTCATCTGCCCAGATATTTGGAAGTCATTCCTGCATGGACCTTCGATCATTGTTTCAAGCTGAAAGAAATCGAATGGCCGCAAAGTCAAGATGTGAATGGCTGTCGTTATCCCGTGATGGAAAATCTGGCATTTATGTTTTCGCTGACGGACGACTGTTGCGAAAGGTTTGTTCTTCAGGATGGGGTGATGAAGCGGCGGCTGATCAATATATATGAAGATGATCCAAGAGGGTGTTTTAATCTGTTGAAGTCTGGTGTACCTTTCGGCGTCGTGCCTCAGTTTATTATGAATGCAACGATTAATGTTGCCTGGGAGTTGCAGCCGGAATTGAAATGCTATGAATTTCAGATGGATGTATTGAGAACATGTATGTCTCTGGCGGATATTATTACATCGAATATGAGTGAGGATAATCGTGCCGAAAGATTATATGCAGTCAGTGTTATTCGTCGATTCCAAAGTGTGTCTTTCAATCTTAATTCGACATTGACAAAAGTATTGTTACCGTATGTCATTTCTGAAGTGTTAAATGTCATTGGCGGAAATGGACAAAACCGGCGTGAAAATATCAAAGAAATCGTAGAAATGGCAAGCGTTTATAATCTGAATAGCGTCAACAACGTTACTTCGGATGAAGACGAGAATAATAAAGAAGCCGCTAAAATTAAGCAGTTGACGCAATTTCTCGAAAGCCTTTCGATTAATTCTGAGACGCCATTTTTGCTCGATCCCTATTCGTACCGATATACGATTCCATTCATTGAAAAAGCCAGAGATGAACATTATATTGAAAAAAATTATTATGGCTTGCTGTTTGGTGTGAAATCCATGATGGAATATCAGTTTGGCAGGAATATTTCGATGGAGGAAGACTTGTCGAATGAATCGCCTGATGTCTGGTTTATGCGCATTGGGAAATGCGTTTCTGAAAAGACAGAACGTGTATTGCATCTCGTCCTGTTTTCACCGGGAAAATATATGTCTGATGATATAAATAAAATGGATGGTTATGAACGGATTAAACCATTTGTCGAAATATGCCAAAACCCGGAGGCTGAATATGCATCATTGCTAACGCAAGCCCAAATTGATGATATTCGCGATATATTATCAGACTTTGAACTCGATGGTATGGTGACGGATTATTCGGCGGGATTGCAAATGATTTAGTGTTGTCATGCGAACATAAGAAACTCACAAATCAATATTCATTTCATACAGAAAGGGCAATAGCTCTACTCAAGAAGGAGAAAATCATTTATGGGTAAGCGCAAATATCTCAAAGAAGGAATTATCAAAGATCTGATTAAATTTCTTTCACTTGAGCTGTCTGTTTCTTATGACAAAGCAATGTCAATAGTTTATAAGTCAGATACTTTTGGTAAGGTAATGGATGACGAGACAGGGCTTTATCTTGCCGGCTCTTATTATGTCTATGATATTCTTTCAACAGAACTCAATTTAGGCCGAATCGTACAAATGGAATTGTAAAGCGTATTTGGGAGCCTGGTTGTTATGAGAACTCGATTATATCGATACCAAGTTATCGCACAAATGCCTTAATTATCGCGTATTTGCGCATGAATTGTCACTTTATCACGGCTAACTGTCGGTATCCTCATTAAGTGTTTCAATATAAAAACTGACGGGGCGAAAACCGTCGTTGCATGAAATCATGGCCGAGCGAGGATTTTTCATCCAGCCGTCATAAAAGTTGGAGCCTCCGTGGGCAAGTGCCATGACGAACAATGACATCGAATCCCAGGCGCTCTGGCAGAGCCCTTCGGGCTTTTCCCAGCCATTTGCGATATAAACAGAGCCTTCTTCGATATCACAAGCGTGTTCAATCGGGTTTTCATATTTTTCCATTAAATCCGGATAGCTCGCTTTT
This sequence comes from Myxococcota bacterium, assembly GCA_045597285.1. Classification (GTDB taxonomy): domain Bacteria; phylum Myxococcota_A; class Bradymonadia; order UBA4248; family UBA4248; genus UBA4248. Next base: position 2,319 of record JAZODZ010000068.1, on the reverse strand, counting down.
CGAACGGCTGTAATTCTGATTTTTTTCATAACGATTGATGGTGTGGGGGATATAAAAAAGAAAAAGCTGCGTATTGCTTTGCAATAGCAGCTTTGGCCGCGCGTATGCAATAGCGCGGCAGCCCCGGCGTATGGCCGGGGCGACAAATATAAAAATTATAACATTTCTTTGACAGCGGCTTTGATGCGGGCGAGTTTGGTTTCGAGCGCGGCTTTGATGACCGGATATTCTTCCTTCGAAGCGTGGCCGATGACGCCGAGATATGCCTTGAGTTTGGGTTCCGTGCCCGACGGACGGAGCGAAATCCAGCTGTTATCGGCGAGATAAAACGTGAGCATGTCCTGTTTGGGCAGATGGATGACGGGCGTTTTTTCGCCGGATTTGAGATCGATGATATGGGAATTGAGGAGGTCGCGGACGCGGGCAACGTCGATGCCGGCAATGGCTGCGGGCGGGTTGTTGCGCAGGTTTGCGAGCACGTTGGCCATCGTTTCTTTTCCGGAGAGGCCTTCATAGAAACGTTCGGCGGCATCTTCGCAGTGGATTCCGTTTTTAATATAAATTTCGTCGAGCACGTCGATGACGCGTTTGCCTTTTGCCTTGCAGTCCGCAGCGAGTTCGGCGAGCAGGAGGACGGAGATAATGCCGTCTTTGTCACGGGCATCGGAATAGGTGAAACCGAAGGCTTCCTCGTAAGCAAAGAGGAAATTCTGGCCGCGTTTGACGCGTTCATCGGCGACGTTGCCCATCCATTTGAAGCCAGTCAGGGTTTCCTGGAAATCGACGCCGGCATTTTCGCAGATGGCGCGGGTGAGCGGGCTCGAAACGACGGAGCAGATGGCGAAACTGTTGGTGTTGCGCTTGTCATCGGGGAGATGCTCGATGATATAATTGAGCATGAGAGCGCCGATCATGTTGCCGCCGAGGACTTTGTATTCGCCGTTGACGGGGATTGCCACGCCGAGCCGGTCGGCGTCGCCGTCGTTGGCGAGCACGATTTCGGCATTGACTTCTTTGGCCATTTTGAGCGCACGCGGCCATGTGTCGGGGCGTTCGGGGTTCGGTGCATCAAGACCGGCGAAATCGCCTGACGGCGTCTTTTCTTCTTCGACGACGCGGACTTTCTTGAAACCGGCCTTGTCAAACGAGGCTTTGGCGCACGCCCAGCCCGTGCCTCCGAGCGGCGTATAGATGATGTCGACGTCGTTCGCACCCGTGTGGACGGCGGATTTGACGACCCAGTCAGTGTATGCGTCGATCATGTCGTCGGAGAGGATGCGGATGAGGCCGCGTTCGACGCCATCCTCGATTGAAATGCTGCGGTTGCCGGTGTCGCCCAGTTTGTCCATGCGCGAGGCGACCTGGGCATCGACCGGGCTGATGATTTGCGCACCGTTTGACCAGAAAACCTTGTATCCGTTATAGACTTTGGGATTGTGCGAACTCGTGATCATGACGCCGGCGAATGCGCCCATTTTGCGGATGGCGAAGGGGACGAGGTTTGTGGGCGTCAGGCGGTCATAGAGATAGACCTGAATGCCGTAAGCGGCGAGAACGCCTGCCGTGACGTGCGCGAATTTTTCGGAATTGTGGCGGCAGTCGTAGCCGACGACGACACCGCGATGGACGGCTTCATCGCCGTATTCCTCTTCGAGGCAGAGTGCCAGGGCGTGCGTTGCTTTGGCGATCATATATACGTTCATCATCGTGCGGCCAGCCCCCATGACGCCGCGAAGGCCTGCCGTGCCAAACTGCATACTGGCTCCAAAGCGATTCTTGATGGTTTCGATGTCGTTCGCATCGAGCAGCGCCAGGACTTCTTTGCGCGTGTCGGCATCAAAAGGCTCGGAAGCCCACTGTTTTGCGATTTCAAGGGACTGTGCAGCAATGTCTGTCATCTTTTACTCCTTATAAATGGTAAATCAGACCTTCAATTTAGGCCTTAAAAACTCTATAATAATATCACGAATATTGTTGTAATGCTATAAAAGATTGATAATATCATATATACCTACATTTGATTATATGTATGCAAATAACTTACAATGTACGTAAGCACCGTATTTGTTGTCACACGAATTGGGGAAGGCTAACGCCATCCCTATATTATTATTTTGTGTGATATATTAATGATTCGGCGGTAGCGGAATCAGAACTGTGCGATTAGCTTATAATGTACGTAAACGTCTGTGTTTGTTGTCACACGGATTTGGGATGGCTAACGCCATCCCTATATTATTATTTTGTGTGATATATTAATGGTTCGACGGTAGCGAAATTGAATCCGTGTGATTTATAAAATATGATTATAAAAATAAT
>JAZODZ010000067.1:0-3352 GCA_045597285.1 Myxococcota bacterium | reverse complement strand
AAGGCGTTCAGCAGGCACTTCTCAAAATGATCGAGTCCGGGTCGGTAACGTTCACACCGGACAGCGCCAAGAATCGCCCGCAGCAGGACGTCATTCAGGTCGACACGACGAACATCCTGTTCATCTTCTCCGGTGCTTTCAACAATATCGGCAACATCGTGCAGAGTAGAATTGGTGTCAGCGGCCTCGGGTTCCACAGCGATCCCGTTTCCAAAAAAGCCGACAACGACATGGAACTTCGCCGTCAGGTCGAGACGATTGATGTCATTAAATACGGTCTTATCCCCGAATTTATGGGACGTATTCCGGTCATCGTCACGCTCGACGAACTCGACGAAAATGCCCTCCTCGACATCATGTGGAAACCGAAAAACAGCATCCTTAAACAGTATGAATGCCTTTTCGGCATCGACAACGTCAAGCTGACGATGACAGAAGATGCGAGAAAAGCCATCGTGAAAGAGGCCATCCGGCGCAAAAGCGGTGCCCGCGGCCTTCGTTCCATCATCGAAGAAGTCATGCTCGACGTGATGTATGAAGTGCCTTCGATGGAACACGTTTCCGAAGTCATTATCGACGAAGGCGTCGTGCTCAAACAGCACGATCCGGTCATTAAATTTTATCAGAGCGCATCGTAACACGATGTTTTCTATTTAAAGATTTCCGCGCGGTTCCGTTGGGGGCTGCGCGTTTTTTTGGGTTTAATATGGCAAAATTCCGTTGCGGCTTTGTCGCCCTCGTCGGGCGCACAAATGCCGGAAAATCCACGCTTGTCAATGCACTGACGGGTGAACAGGTCAGCATTACAAGTTCAAAAGCTCAGACGACACGCGACAAAATCCGCGGCATTGTCAATCGCCGCAATTCACAGGTCGTCTTTATCGACACGCCGGGCCTTCATTTGTGGCTCAAGAGAACGCTCAACCAGGTTATGATTCAGAACGCGCTCTCGACACTTGGCGATGCCGACTGCGTTCTCATGCTCATCGATGCCGCCCATGCCCTCACAAAGAGTGGCGAAATCGAAGAAATCGAACAGAATCTCATCGATGCGCTTAAACAGGCCAATCGTCCGGCCATACTCGCGATCAACAAGCTCGATCTCCTCAAGGATCCGTCCGGCCTGCTCCCGATTATCGACGCGTATCGCAAAGCCTATCCATTCCAGGAAATCGTTGCTGTCAGCGCCCGCAAACGCAAGGAATTCGATACCCTGCTCGATGCCATCGAAAAGTATCTTCCCGAACAGGACGCCCTCTATCCGAAAGAATTCTACACCGATCAGTCCGAGCGATTCCTCGCTTCTGAAACGATTCGCGGCGTGATTTACCGGCTAATGAGCAAGGAACTCCCCTACTCTGCCGTCGTCGATATCGACGATTTCAAGTCCATGAGGGACGAGGGAAAGATCGAGATAAAGGCTACGATTTACGTCGAACGCGAAAGCCAGAAAGCCATTTTTGTCGGTAAAAAAGGCGCAGTCATCAAGCAGATTGGCATTGAGGCCCGATCCAAACTTGCCGAAGTGCTCGATGCCAAAATTCACCTCGAACTCGTCGTCAAAGTCAAAGAAGACTGGAGTGAAAACCCCAAGGATCTCAAAACCTTTGGCTATCTTGAAGATAAAAAATTATGAAAGAAAGACTTCCCATTGTTGCACTCGTTGGCCGGCCAAATGTAGGAAAATCACGGCTTTTTAACCGTTTTGTCCGTGCCAGAAAGGCTATTGTCGAAAATACCCCTGGCGTGACACGCGACCGAAATTACGGTACCGCCCACTGGAACGATTCCAAATTCACAGTCATTGATACCGGCGGGTTTGAGCCCGAATCGACCGACGTCCTGCTCGAGCAGATGCGCGTCCAGGCTCAGCTGGCCGTCGAAGAAGCCGATGTCATTCTCTTCGTCGTCGACGCGAGAGCCGGGCTTCTGCCGGCCGATCAGCAGATCGCCGGTATTCTGCGCCGTTCCGATAAACGCGTCATTCTCGTCGTCAACAAAATCGATCAGCCCAAGCTCATCGAACTCTCCTACGACTTTTACGAACTCGCTTTCGATGAAATGATGCCAGTTTCCGCCGAACACGGCATGAATTTCTTCGAACTCGTCGAAAGCGTGACCCGCGATTTCCCGAAAAATGATGTCGAAAAGGAAGAACGGGCGCGGTTTCAGCTCGATAACGATTTCGCCGAGTTCACTGAAGAGTACGCCGAAGAAATGGGATATTATCCCAAGGGATATGAACCAGACGATGGCGAAGCAATGGACGACGATGGCGAAGCCATGGACGACAACGCCGAAATTGCTGACGAAGACTGCGAAACTGCTGACGAAGACGAACTGGACGAGTTCGAAACCGAAGAAGACGCCGAACTCTATGAAATTCCTTCGGTTGCCAATGAAGAAGAAGCTCTTGCGGAACGCGTCAGCCATGAAACGATCTATGTGGCGGTTCTCGGAAAGCCCAATACTGGCAAATCGACTCTGATTAACAAACTTCTCGGCTATCAGCGCCTGCTCACGGCAGATATTGCGGGTACCACTCGTGACACCATCGATTCCGAACTCGAAGGCCCGGACGGTCAGCAGTACGTCCTCATCGATACGGCCGGCATTCGTCGCAAGAGCATGATAAGCCAGCGCATTGAAAAGTTTTCGATCGTGAAGGCACTCGATGCGGTTGAACGCGCCGATGTCGTGCTTCTGGTTATCGATGCCCAGACCGGCGTCACAGAACAGGATTTAAAGATTGCATCCCTGGCCATCGAGCGCGGCTGTGCCATCGCCGTGTTGCTCAACAAATGGGATGTCATTGAGAACAAGACCGACAAATCGGCTTCGGAACACATTGCTGCGGCACGTGAACGCCTGTCTTTTATCGACAATGTGCCCGTGTTTACTATCAGCGCCAAGACCGGTCAGCGCACAAACAAGATTCTCGATATTGCGAAAAAGCTCTATACGACGGCAAGCTCGCGCGTCTCTACGGGCGAATTGAACCGCGTTTTCAGGAGAATGCTCGAGCAGCATAATCCGCCGACGGTCGGCAGCCGCAACCTCAAATTCTATTTTGCCCAGCAGGTTGCCATACGTCCCCCGACCTTTGTTTTTCAGTGCAATGCGCCCGAAATCGTGCCGACTGACTATAAGCGCTATCTGATGAATCAAATCCGTGCATATTATAATTTCGAGGGCACGCCGATTAAAGTCCTGTTCAAGAAACCTGCCGGTCGCAGGAAATGGGAAAAACGCGGCAAATAATATATATATATATTTTTTTAATGGCGCGGGCACGGCTATCGGCGTGCATGGATGGTGCGCTATGCCTATGGCATACGCGCACCGTTCCTGT
>JAZODZ010000066.1:0-2264 GCA_045597285.1 Myxococcota bacterium | reverse complement strand
GGATGCATGCGCGTTGCAAAAGAATCTATCTTTACCGGCATGAACAATCCCGGTGTGATTGATATAACAAGCAAACTGCCAGATGAGTATTGGGGATTTACCGAGGGTGAAGTCAAACAGATGCTGGCTTATTATAATATTGGAGACCAGTACCCAGAAATAGAACAATGGTATGATGGCTATAATTTCGGTGGCCGAAAAGTGTTCAATCCGTGGAGTTTACTCAATGCTATTCGTGGCCTTGTCAATGGCGAGGGTGAGGATGCCATACAGCCGTATTGGGTGATGACGAGCGGCAATGATATTATTGATGATGTGATAGAACGCAATCCCCAGCACCGTGAATTATTGGCAAAACTGATGAGTGGCGAAACGATACAGACTCTGGTTTATAAAAATATATCATATCGTGATCTGAAACGGAATCCTGATGCAATCTGGAGTTTTTTATTATATACAGGCTATCTGAAAGCTATAAAATTATATAAAAATGAAGACGATATATTAGAAGCAGAAGTGACGGTTCCCAATACCGAGGTTAAAACTGTGATGCGTTCGTCGTTACAGCATTGGTGGAAAAATATACATTTGGCGAGTTATGATGCACACGCATTGATTCAGGCGCTATGGAGTGGCGATATTGCTGTCATCGAGCGCGAAATATGCGGGATTATGGATGACAGCATCAGCGTGAATGATGCCAAAGAAGATTTTTATCATGGCATGATGGTAGGCGTGTTGCGCACGCTTTGTACTGTGAAATCGAATCGCGAATGCGGGGAAGGCCGGCCGGATATCGTAGCCAAAGACGGACATCGCGCCATCATTCTCGAATTGAAATGCTTAGCCCCCTCCTTGCTCAAAAATATGCCGCTTGCAGAACAGTTCGTTAAAGTCCCCGTCATGATGGGCAAATTGCTGGATGAGGCCGAAACGCAGATAAAGGCGCGATACTATATCGAAGGATTGATGTTCGAGGAGCAGAGTATTACAGAAGTAAAGGCATATAGTGTTTGCTTTTGTAGAAAGAAATGTATGGTTCGGTTAGTGGGGGAATAATGAAGGTGTTGCGAATTGTGTTGAGATTCGGAACGCATACGCAATTGCCTTTTGCTGTCATGTCATAATGCGAATAATGGCAAAGCAAATTATATACACTTTTCGACACGTCTTTGGATTTGCAGTCTCATCCTTAAATCCTATTTTTAAAGGAGATGGGATTTATACGGCACAAATAGCGAGCGGCCAAGAGGCCGTATCGCTAAGCGATAGGCCGAAGCGCGGGGCGTATCGCAAGGCGATAGCCCTCGCCCAATAAAAATCACTCGCTTTATGTGAACTGGCGAGCTATGGTTGAGAAGTGAAAACAAGGAGCGAACCTCCTTGGCGAATGTAGGATGGCTGCGATGGATGAAACAAAAAAACTGATTCCTTTTGGTGAGATTTCCGAGAGTTTTACAGGGTTAAAAGATGAAGGTGTTTACTATGTCGACAAGACGGGATTCATTCCGTTTTTGATCGAGCAAAAGCGAGAAATTTGCGTCTTTACGCGTCCGCGCCGATTTGGCAAAACGCTGATGCTTCGGACATTGCAGACGTTTTTTGAATATCGGCTCGATGATGAAGGTAAACCTATCGATAATCGACGATATTTCGAGGGGCTCAAAGTGTTGGATGCCGGTGAGGATGTATTGAAGCATCTTGGGCAGTATCCGGTGATCTCGTTGTCCTTCAAGGATATCAAGGCCGATACGGCAGATATGGTGGTTGCGCAGTTGCGTGGGGCTGTACGCCGTGCTTGTGAACCATTGGAAATTCTTTTGAAAAAAAGCGGTGTATTGAGTGACGGACAGCTCAAGACACTTCAGGGGTATCTTGACAGAACGGTTACTGAAGATGATCTCATGCAGTTTTTGGAAATCATTATGGATTGGATTTACAAGTCCACCAAGCGAAAAACTGTTATTCTGATCGATGAATATGATGTTCCTTTGCAGCAGGCTGCCATCTATGATATGCATCATCCTGGAACTGACCTGTTCGGAACCACCGTCAAACTCGTTGGGAACTTTATATCTTCCGGCTTCAAGTCCAATAATAATCTCGCCTACGGCATTATCGCCGGATGCATGCGCGTTGCAAAAGAATCTATCTTTACCGGCATGAACAATCCCGGTGTGATTGATATAACAAGCAAACTGCCAGATGAGTATTGGGGATTTACCGAGGGTGAAGTCAAACAGATGCTGGCTTATTATAATATT
>JAZODZ010000065.1:0-2916 GCA_045597285.1 Myxococcota bacterium | reverse complement strand
CATAACATATCCTCTTCTTCGTCGTCATTGAATGAACGGATTTTAATTTCGGATTCAATGCGTTGGGAATCGGGCGATTTGTCGAGATAGAAATCCTGGATTTTTTCGATGAGTGGAATCGTGGACGAACGGAATTTGGCCGAAACGGCGACGCCATCGTATTGTCGGACGAGTTCGAGCGCGGCTTGTGGCGACACGAGATCGGTCTTGTTGAGGATGCGAATGATTGGCTTGTCGTCTAGGCCGAGCTGCTTGAGAATGGCTTCGACGGCTGCAATTTGGGAATGCACTTGGGGGCTAGAGGCATCGATGACGTGCAACAGGACATCGGCGTCGTTGAGTTCTTCGAGCGTGGCCTTGAAAGCCGCGACGAGATCGTTGGGCAAATCGCGGATAAAACCGACGGTATCCGTAAAGATTGCTTCCTGAAGACGCGGAAAACGCAGGCGTCGGCTAGTAGTGTCGAGCGTGGCAAACAGCTGATTTTCAGCGTAGACGTCGGACTGCGTGAGCGCATTTAGAAGCGTGGATTTGCCAGCATTCGTGTACCCGACGAGGCTGAAAATGGGGATATTCTGGGCGTTTCGGCGCTTTCGCTGAAGTTCGCGATGACCGGCGCGATTCTTGAGTTCTCGCTCGAGTGCCTGCATACGTTCACGCGCTTTTCGTCGGTTCATTTCGAGCTTTGTCTCGCCAGGGCCTCGGCCGCCAACACCGCCCGTCAGACGGCTCATGGCGGTATCCTGATCGATGAGTTTTGGCAGATTGTATTTGAGCTGCGCGAGTTCGACCTGCAGCTTTCCGTCGAGTGATTTTGCTCGCTGGGCAAAGATGTCGAGGATGAGCTGCGTCCTGTCGAGAATTTTGAGCGTGAGCGCGTGGGAGATGACGCGGGTCTGAGCCGGCGTAAGTTCGCGGTCGAATATGACGAATTCAGCGTCGTCATCGAGGGCGTGGAGCTCGATTTGCTGCAATTTGCCCGAACCGACGAGGGATTTGGGATCGGGCGAGCGGCGTTTCTGTTCGATGATGCGAACGACATCAATTCCCGCAGTGCGGCATAGATCAAGCATTTCCTCACGGCGTTCGTTTGCATCGCGCTCGCCAGTGTTCAAATGCACGAGGATTGCGGGGGGGACTTTTGTCGACTGGGCCTTGTCCGTCGTGGCACGCAATTCGGTTTCGACGGCTCGCAGGATTTCGTCGGCGTTTTGGGGCAAAAGCTCGAAGGCTTCGACGGCGTTTCGCGTGACCGACACGCCTTTAATCGAAGGCGCGAGATGCGCGTATTCACAGCGTCCGGGGGCACCGAGGATGTTCGTTTCGATGGCGAGTATGAAATCGAGACGTAGTTTGGCAAGGTCTGTGATTTCATCCATCGTGAGGAGTTCGCCGGGATTGGTCGGGTTTTGGGGCTGCGCGTTTTCGAGTGCGGTGACGACAAAACGGATACCGCGAAGTCGACCAATGCCGGCGCGGCTTCGGCCAATGTCGGGCAGATAAGCGCGTTCGGCATCGCCGAGCACAATACATTCGACGTGGCCGGTTCGCCCAAGAATGACGCCAATTTTTCGATGCAACATATCGCTGATGCCCGTCATGCGGTGCGCCAGCGCCTGGGTAATGAGCAGATTTTGCGGGCATTTGAGAAGCCCGAGGGCTTTTATCGATTCAATTTCGCGGGCATTGAGGCCGTTTGTGTTACCAAATATCGGCGTTGTCATAATATGGAAGCGTTCCTGTGGGACGATGAATCGTTAGAAATCGATCGACGAATGGGAGACGGGGTATTCGTCGGGTTTGAGTTCGGCGAGTGCCTGCGATGTGCTCTTTGCCTGTTTGGTGTAGGATTCGAGCTGGACGGTGATTTGCCGGCCGACATCGAGAAGCGACGAAGCGGCATCCTCGGCGGGGAAGATGAGTTCGTCTTCGATCCAGATATTGTATTCGTCGAGGGCATCGGGATCGTTTTCGAGTTCTTTGGGAGGCGGCAGGGCTTTGAATGAATCGCGGAAATTGAGAGCCATCTGGGCGAGTTCGTAAGCGGATGCTGTGGAAATCTGTGCGTTTTTATACGAGATGGCCTGCTGGAAATATTTTTCGGCGTTCTGTCGCAGTTTGGCTTTCTGTTCAATGCGTTTGCGGAGCGTGCGGATGGGGAATTCGAGCACGACACCTTCGAAATCGATCTGCACCAGTTTGCCCTGGAGGTAATTGTAACGCGCCATTTCGGACTTGGACCAGGCGTTTTCGTCGGGCGTGAGATGGGAGAGGGCTTTTTGCGCGGACTCGGTGTTCTTTGAATCGATGGAAAACTGCGTGAGCTGGAAATAGAGAAGGCGCTGAAGATTGGCGGGGGACTTGGCAAAGGCGTCTGTTTTGGTGAAATCACTGAGCCTAGTGACGGCATTTTCGGAGGCCGAACTGGCATCGAGAGAGGCCAGTTCGAGCGTGGCGGTCATCGGCGTGAGTACCGGTATGGCGGAAGCCTTTTCGTCTTCGGTGAGCTGGACTTTATAATCGTCGCCAAGTTTATATAATGTAAAATCGTCGTTTATATTATTTGAAATATATTTATTGAGCAAAACCGAAGCGGCATCGTTGTCGCCGATATTTTTATATATTTGAGCGCCATAGAAGATTGCAAGCGCGGTTTCGAGGCGTGCATTATCATCGAGCACGGACGATTTCTTCTCTTCAACGGCAGGTTTTTCGCCTTTTTTAGCCGTTTTCTTCGATTTGGCAGGGGCCTCTGAGGCAGGCTTTTCGGCGGCATTCACGATATCGAAATATTGGGAAGATGCGCGTTCAAAAGCAGCGGCAGAGGATTTGTAGTGCGAAATGCGCGTCCAGTCGAGGGCAATGAGATAAGCCGCGTGTGCCTTATTCTGCGGGGTATCTGGTTGTTTTTCGACG
>JAZODZ010000064.1:0-3028 GCA_045597285.1 Myxococcota bacterium | reverse complement strand
AATAGAACAAAAAACTATTGCTTGTTTTCAGCCAGATCGATTTGTGCCTTCACCGCGAAATAATCGTCGAACAAGGCATTCAGAGAATCGCGAAGTTCGCGAATTCCCGTCTTTTTCAGTGCCGAAGTCGAAACGAAGCTTTCGGGCTTCGTGTTAAAGACTTTTGCCAGCTTATGAAGCTGGTTAAACGCCTCGTTTCGGGACACTTTATCGGTTTTAGTCAGGATAATCAGGACTGGCAGTTCCCGTTCCATGCACCAGTTGAACATCATCATGTCGTGTTCTGAGGGCATGCGACGAATATCGAGCAGGAGCATAAGCCCCAAAAGCTGTTCACGGCTGGACAGATAATCGTGCATCATGTTGTCCCACTGACTTTGCACGCTTTCTGGTACGGCAGCAAACCCATAGCCGGGAAGATCGACGATATAGGCCTTATCTTCGACCGAAAAGAAGTTAATGAGCTGCGTCCGGCCCGGCGTTTTGCTTACGCGAGCCAGACTTTTCTGCTCACAAAGCATATTGAGCAGCGAAGATTTGCCGACATTCGATCGCCCCACGAGCGCAACTTCCGGCCAATTCGTCCCCGGATATTGTTTTTTTGTCGCCGCACTCGTCGCAAATTTCGTCTTTTTATAATCAGGCATCTGTCTCCTCCCGATTCCCCATAAACCTCGCGCCCTTATACCAATCGTTCGCGCTGATCGCCCTGCAACATGACGATGCCTTCCTCGATCATTCCGCCCACGCCGAGTTCTTTCTTCATCGCCTTTATCCAGGCAAGTTTGGCTTCTTCCGAAGGCGAGCCATGAAAATTGACGACAGTCACCGTCTTGCCGCCGTGATGTGCTCGCTCAAGGCGGCATGATTTAACTTTGGGAAGCCGGATTTCCTCAGGTTTGGCCGTTTTTTCCGATTCGGGAACGGATTCTGCCGCCGCCGTGTTTGCCGTGCCATCGGATTTTTTCAAGCCGGAAAGCGCGGCGAATGGATTGCTGGACAAGTTGCCGCTTTCCGGCTGCCATTTATCTTTGGGCTTTGCCATGAATCATTCCGCTTTTGAAACTTCGAGATGGCGAAATGCACCATAACCGTTCGATTCGGTTTTGACCGACGGATCGGCATTGAGCAGGAGATGAAGCGCTCGCCGATCGACGTTGTCCATGCCAAAACACGTGATCTGGTTCAGGCCGTCGTTGATCTTGTTGTGAAGTTCTTCGGCAACGCCTTCGAGTTTGTGAATGCGCTCGAGGCGATAGCTGTTCACGTCGACATCGAAGCGATACCCAGAACCGAGGGTAAAGCGAGCGCGGCGCAAAATCCACGAAAGCGCGTTGACAACGGTCGGATCAATGGCCGGAGAAATCGATTTGACATCCTCGCCTATCACATCAAACACGGCAGTATTATCGATAACTTCAGTATGAATCTCGGCGTCATATCCCATATAGGAGAGGAGATCGGCGAGGAAATCCGCCGCTCTGTCCACGACATCGCCTTCGTAATCGTCATACATGTAATCCATGAGTAAATCCTTTGTTCGTGTGGCCCACAAAAAATGAAATGGCGCGTTCCGCACCGCAGAAAAAAACGCGCTATGAATAGCACATTGTGGATAGAAATACAGTAACTGTTCAGTCTATGATGAACAGAGCGCAACGATTCGTAACGATTCAGATCTTAAAGGCGTTTCTAAAGTAAGTGATTCTATCGAAACGAGGCAGGAGGCAGGAGGTCGCAATGATGGAAAAGCCTTGTTTTTCAGTCAATTTCTCTGTTCTCTTGGTGTGAAATGGGTTGAGAAAGACAGCATTTTCGCGGGCGAGTACCTGCGTCCCGCGTAGGGCTAAATAGTTTGTAGAGGCGACCTGTATGCGCTTTGCGCATAGGCGAGCACGCAGGCCGTATGCGCTTTGCGCATAGGCGAGCACGCAGGCCGTATGCGCTTTGCGCATAGGCCGCGCCCCATATTCCCTACCCCTTCATCGCAATCTCAACCCAGCGACGGCAGAATGCCACGCCGTAACAACGAATCGTTTTCACGTCGGGATGGCGTTGCACAAAGCCATCGGCGTACTGTTGCTCATCGATCTGTTTTAGCGCATCTTGTGCGAGAACGGCCAACCGTGCGCAAATGCGCGTTTTTTCGTCATCCGTGGCTGCGTCGAGGTTTGTATATTCACGCGTAATATTAATTTTTTGTAATTCCGATGGAGATACTGTTTTGAGCTCGAGTAGAAAAGCACGATCACGATACCGAACTGCGATATCCAGACGGCCAGCTCCATATTCAATATTAGATTCGATATATCGGTTCGCCGCCCCCAAAAGCCCAAGCATCATGCCGTGATAGAACGACTCCACGCTGTCGAAATAGCTCATGCACTGCAATGCCACCGTGAGCTGTTCCTTTGCACGAGCAATGTCCCCGTCCCAAAACGCATCGCTGAGGTCATCGACGTCGAAAGCCGGATTTTGGTCAGAAAACCAACGCCCGACTTCAATCGCGAACACTTCCTTGACCTCGCGATTCGGGATCGCCAGTTCACAGCGCCATGAATCGCCCGGCAGGTCCTCGGCAGACACTGGCTTGAGATATCCACTAAAAGTCAGCAAACTCCAGGCATTTTTCGAATCGTATCGCAAATCCTTCCATGTAAGGAATTCACTGACACGTGCGCGAATCGTCCTACCCTGTAACAATTCAAAACACAGCTTTCGAATGGATTCATTCTGTTGAATGACTCTTTCGACAACGGCGTTGCCACTCGTATTGAGCCAGTAAGTTCGGTAGGGCAATTCACAGCCTTCGAGCAACGCCCGCGTGCACATGATCACGCTCCACGGGTTGTGTGCATGGCGGCCGCAAAAATTATATCCGTCATAATTATATTCAAATTGAGGATAGGCATCGTCCAGGTCGAAATAATGTAACATTTCCTGCACTTCTGCCGGCTCGAATCCGAAAAACTCGCGCTTGCCCTCACTCATGATCGTATGGCATTCGACATTGTTGAGGCCCGACAGG
>JAZODZ010000063.1:0-6946 GCA_045597285.1 Myxococcota bacterium | reverse complement strand
GCAAGTCTGCCGAGAAGATTCAGTTGCTTATCGATGGGCTCTTAAATGAATGAAGGCATGGAATTGAATGTATAACCAGATTGGTTCAGATCCTCTGATTGGGACTTTATTTGCGGAACGTTACCTGATTAGTGCTCTCGTCGCCCGCGGTGGGATGGGAAATATCTACAAGGTCAATGACGTCAAGCAAGGGCGCATTGTTGCGCTTAAACTGCTTCGGGCAGAGTTTAGCGATGATCCCAGCATCGTCCGCCGTTTCCAGAGAGAAACCGAAGCTGTTTCGAATCTTAAACATCCCAATATTTGCCAGCTGTACGAGTCAGGTTGCACTCCAGACGGCATCCATTATTTTACGATGGAGTTCCTCGAAGGCCATGCACTCGATCAGATATTGAGGGAAAAGCGTTACCTGCCCCCAGACATCGCCGTTGGGTACATGATTCAGGTCGCCCGCGGCCTGTGCGATGCCCATGATCACGGCATCATTCACCGCGATCTGAAACCCGCCAATATCTTTATCGTTCACGAAGCCAATGAACATGACTACATCAAAGTCCTGGACTTTGGCGTCGCCAAAATGGAAGAAAGCGTCCAGGAAATTCAGGAAAAATTAACTCGGGCCGGTTCCACGCTCGGAACGCCATTCTACATGAGCCCTGAACAGATTCAGGGGCTTGAGGTCGATGGACGAACCGATATCTATGCACTTGGCGTCATTCTTTGGGAATGCGTTTTCGGAGCCCCGGTCTTTCCGGGAAGAAACCTCATCGAAATCTTCAACGCCACGCTCAATGAGAAAATCCCGAAACTCCCCCACCCGCTTCGTCAGGACCCGAATTGGCAAAAGCTATACGACATCCTGTGCAAAACGCTCCAGAAAGACCGCGAGAAAAGATACAAATCCATGCATGCTTTCCTCCGTGCGCTTGAGGATCATCAGAGTCAATGTGACCTGAAACAGGTTCACATGCCGCTGAAAACCCCAAAAAGCCTTCCCATCTGGGATCATATCAAGAGCGTTACCGATATTTTTCACCGCATTTCACCGCTCAGGCTCATTATCATTGGGACTATTATCTGCCTCTGCATCGGTTCTTTTGCGGCCACCGCCATCCTTACCAAACCTTCAGACGTAGCCGAACCCGTCGTCGAAAAACGCGAGACTTACAAGTTCTTTACAGACATTCCGGCCTCGGTCACCCTTCGCAAAGACGATAAAAACGTCGTCATCGGACGTGCACCGGCCAGCCTGGATTTCGAATACAAACCTCCCTTCAAACTGTTGCTCATTTCGGACGACGGAAATACCTCCGAGTTCAATGTCAGAACACAGTCCGAAGGTATCATGGGGTTCGCTGTCAACCTGGCCCCCAATATCGTGGATGATCCGGTCATTCATATCGAAACACGCCCAGCCCAGGCCGATGTCATCGTGAATGGACGAATCAACATCGAAACCACTCCCTGCGATATCCCCATTCGTGGAAGGGAAGAACTCAAAATAACCGTTTCCAAGAGAAACTATAAACCAGAAAGTATATATGTCCGGCCAGAAGGCGGCGACATCAAAATACAGACTAATCTATTTCGAGAGCAGTAAGTGCTGCCAACAGGTCTAAATATGAAAAAAATATTACCATTCATCGTCCTTTCACTCTTCTTTTTTTCTGCCTGTGCCGGCAGCAAAAACGACAGCCGTGAACCCAATGCATTCGCCCAGGAAATCCATAATACGCCTGAACTCCTGGATATCGATACCAGCCTTGATGAAATGGAAGCCGAAATCGCCGACATCAACAGCGATTACGACAAAATCCAGGAGAAAATCCTTCCGAACGCGGACTTCAACGTCAAAGAAGATGAAAAAGTCGAACAGCTCGAAATCGTTCTGAACGAGAACACCGTCCTCAGTGTCAACCAGACAGCCATGTCAAAGAATGATTTCACGGCTTACGCCGACAGAGTTCTTCCGGATCTCTGCCATCCGAATCCCAAGCTCTCAATTCATAAAAAAGCCGATTACGATACGGCTTCCTGGATACTGGATGTCCTCTACAGCCATGGGTGCCTGGACGTCACCATCGAGTGACACGCCCATTGTCAAGTGACACCGTGTTGAATAGAATTTGAAACAGAAAAGCCGCAATTTCACTCGAAATTGCGGCTTATTTTGCGATCGTGTCACACTTCAGTTCGAGTGTGGATATGCGAAATAGAAAACACTTGATTATTGTTAGAAAATCGCCCTGAAAGGACGCAATGTTTCAGCCCGGGGTGAGCGCGTAGCACGCCGGGTAATAGCGATTTCCCCAATTCTTTCTCCCCATCTCCTTTGGAGAGGGGGAGATGTCGCCAACGGCGACAGAGGGGGTGAGGCCCCAAAAGCCCGTATCCACGGTAGTTAAACAGAGCCTCAGTTTTTGTCCAGTTCTTTGCTGATGGCTTCCGAGGCCTGATCAGAAAGATACTTTGCACGGGTGGACAAATCCCCCATGGATTCTTCCGGAACAGGAATGGACGGAAGAAGTTCGATCGAGATATGGCCCGGTCTAACCCGGAGACTGTGTTTTGGCAACCTTTCCAAAGCCCCGCGGATGACGACGGGAACGATGGGGACGCCCGTCTCGATCGCGTTGTAGAATGCCCCACAGTGGAATTTACCCAGCTTCCCCGTCGTCGATCGCGTCCCTTCCGGGAAGAAAAATACCGATGCGCCCTCAGAAATCGCCGTCTTGATCGATTCCCTTATCGACGCATTTCGCGCAGGGGCATTCTTGCCACGCGCAACCATAATGTGCTTTTCTAGCCGTAGAATGCGCCCTAGCCAGGGAACTTTGAACAGGGATTCCTTGGCAAGAATGCGTAAATCGCCCTCAAAGAAACAGCATACGATAACCGCATCCAGCATACTCGTATGGTTCGCGACATAGATGCACGCTCCCCGACTCTCGATTTCTTCCCGTGTCGGTCCGGAATATGTGATCTTCAGCTCGTCAAAAAACTTGCGGGCATACCGGGCTCGAATCGCCTGCGTATGCCCCACCTCGGCACTTTTCGCCTCGCGAAGATAACCGGATGCATTGCGAATAAAGGAATTCACAGAATGAATTATCATAATTACTATTTAGCCTCCTGCCTCATGCCAGGTTTCAACAAGACTACGTAATTCAGAAATCCTGTCAGGGTCTGAATAGTTACCGATTATGATTTCGGTTCCGTCTCACGGGTATCGATTGCCTTGACAAAGCCGTGGAAATATTGAACCGCACTGATAAGGCTGAAAGCAATGCTTACGACGAGAAGCCACCAACCGGCGCGGTGAAAATTCATGGTCGTGTCAAAGCCAAACAGCGAAACAGGATACTCGTAATGAATCAGGAGACCGACGAGACCGATCAACTGAAGCGCGGTCTTAATCTTGCCACCAGCCCCGGCCGCAATGACGAGACCTTCGCCGACAGCAATCAGACGCATGCCCTGAACGGCGAGCTCACGCGTAAGAATAACGATCGGAATCCACGAATCGAGCCACCCCATCGATGCCAGCTGGACTGTCGCTGCCATCACCATCAGCTTATCTGCCAATGGATCCAGAAACTTTCCCGTCACGCTGACGAGATTCAGCCGGCGAGCAAGATACCCGTCAAAAAAATCCGATATCGCGGCAAGAGCAAAAAACGATGTCGCAATGATACAGCAAAATGGCGTCTTCATCGCCACGAGAACGACGACAGCCGGAATCAGCACGATCCTCAAAAGCGTAATCGAATTCGGAAGATTGAAAAGATCCTTTTTGATGGAAAGACTCATCGGTGCTTTCTTGGAAGAGGCTTTTTTATTGCGCCGCGAATGTTTCGGCGAGCCATTCTGATGGCGTACTTTATTAGAACTCAGCATTTCAGATTATTCCAGGTCTGAACTGAAACAGGAAATGTGCGCCAAACGGCGCACGGATACCAGATTAAGCAGTTTTTTCTACGGATAAAGTTTTGAAAAGACGGAATGCCTGTTCGCGATCGATGTTGACGGTATCGCCATCATGGATCACGTCGCTTCCAACGACGAAGTGCGCGGCCTGATTCAGCTTCGCCATCGCGCGATCTGCCATAAGCCCATACGACAAGGCATGTTCAAATACAGCAAGACGTGCCCACGAATCCTTCTGAATGAGAACTTCCAGAAGGCGGAAATGCGGCTCGTCCATCGGAATCTGAACTGCAGGCTCTTCTTCCGGCTGTTCATCCGCAAAGACTTGCAACATGTGCTCTGACGGAACATTTTCACAGACGTTTGCCAACGCTTTGCTGAGATCCCATGAAATATCAAGGCCGTGTGCGGGAGGCGGCTCATGCTTCACTTCGGGTGCGGGAAGGCTCGTGATTGCGGGCTGTTCCTGGGTCTCCTTGTAGTCGATATTCGAATGATCCGAAAGCGCCAAATCCACCCACGCCTCCGGGAGTCCCAGCGCCCGATGGAGCATGACCAAACTCGCTCTTTCTCGGGAATCCAGAACGCCGTCGGCACAGGCCACGTCGACGAGAATAAGGCTTATCTGATCCCGAAGATCCTGATCGAGACTCGACAAATCCTGACGAATGTCAGCCACACTCTGCGGCGCATTCAGGCACCAGTGAAGCCATAAAAGCAAAGATGCTCGCTGATCATCCGTCAGATCTTTCTGATCGAGAATCATCCCCTGAAGAAGCGAAACCTCACATTGGGACACTTCCTGATCGGCCATCGCAACGATAGCACCCAGACGCAGTATGACTGACATGACCGCAAAAGCCTGAGACAGTTCCGCGTTCTGAAGCGACGGCATCAGATAGATGCTGTCATCGATCGAAAAAGCCGTACCGTGAAGCCGACGGTTCGGTGCAAACTCATAGCACAGCATTTCGAGCAGTTTGCCGATGTCGTCCGCCAGCTGTCGCGTAATCGCCTTGGGTTCCGGCAAATCCAGCTTGCGGAATATATCGCGGACGCTGATGCATCCAACCCGGCTTTTTGTCGCTTCACTCAGATAACAGCACAAGTTTTTCAATGCCGGATTGTTCACGCGAAGCTCTGTCGGAAGGTTCAGAATCGCACCAATGGCATTCGAATCCGGCTGCTTGATATACGAATGATAGCACACCAGATCGGCCTTGCACTGACGCCCGATTTCGTTGAGAAGATCGAGCACGTCTTTGTTCGAAAAAATGTTGCCGAGGGCGGGAAACTCAAATTGCAGCGTGCCAAGACTCGGGTTGGCCGCTTCGTAGGCAACCTCGAGCGGAATGCTCGATTTCGGTGCCACGTATCCGTTCGGAAAAGTTCGTTCCATGCGCTGCGTGAACAAATAATAGAAACTCTTGCGACTTTCGGTGTATTCGTCATGCTGAATCTTCGGATGCTGAATATACCAGTAATACATGAGATTCGCATCGATCGTATGATCGTGACAAATCAGGCAGGCGATGTAAAACGGCAAGACAAACGAGTTTTCCGGGCTGAAGATATCAAATGCATCGGGAACCTCAGTCATGCTCCGGGGGTCATGAAACGTCGCCCATGAAATCGCAAGTATCCGCCGCGCCGTACGCGCAAACTCCGGACGCTCACCATACAACGACATGAGACGCTTTATCTCGCGAATCAGCGTCAGATGCTCGCTGGCCGAAAACCCCTCGCGAGGACCGTCGATCAAAAGGCGGCGTTCAATGCCGTACAAATAAACCAAAAGAACACAGTTCAAAACATTCGGCGAAACGCGATCATTCGCCAGCCAGTTCAGAAATGCACGCCGCCCGCCAGGACTCATCCCCTTCCACGACGCCGGTTCTTCAGCCGTCGTTTCATCTTTCGCAATCTCAAGGCTGTCGTCGATAAGACACGCATCGTTCCCGTCCTGCGCCCGATTCAGAAGCCGTTTGCCCAAATAAAAAAGGCCGCCATGAATCTGCGTACCGGCAATCGTCGTCTGTGATTTAAGCGGTTGCCAGGTGCCATGTATCGCCGGCTCAAAACGAGCGTAGGGCGGCTCATGCGGTACCATTATCGAGGGTACCGAAACTGAAAGGTTGGACAATTTACCGTTATTTGTTTCCGTTAAACTGACTGTCATGTTTTTTCCCTGGTTAAGTGTCTCAACGTGGACTTTTCCACTCTTAAAATACTATGCACTATCACGATAACGCCTATCTTTCTACTCATTACTTGCCAAAATACACTTCCCTGCGGTATGAATGCGGCGTTTTTTGCGTTACTGCGCTTTTATCACTTTTTTTTCGGAGGTCGTCCATGGTTAATGATTTGTTGTCCGAACTTAAAACTGGCTATGAACAGGCGATTGTCGCGCTTCGCCGTGATGCAGCCAAAATTCGCACCGGCCGTGCTAATCCCAATATCCTTGATGGCCTCCGCGTCGATTACTACGGAACGCCCACGCCGGTCATGCAAATAGCCGCCGTCAAAGTTGCCGATGCCCGCATGATCACGATTCAGCCCTGGGAAAAGAACATGATCAATGCCATCGAAAAAGCCATCCTCGCTTCTGATCTCGGCCTGAATCCTTCCAATGACGGCACGCTCATCCGCCTCCCCGTCCCGGCCCTCACCGGCGAACGCCGCAAAGAATTTACAAAACAGGTCAAGGACATGGGCGAAAAATCCAAAATCGCCATCCGCAATCAGCGCCGCGACATGAACGATATGCTCAAATCCATCCAGAAAGACGGCGACATCACCGAGGACGATCTCAAAAAAGCACTCACCAAAGTGCAGGATCTGACTGAGGAATTTACGAAGAAAGTCGACGAGGTCGTCGCCGAAAAAGAAAAAGAAATTATGGAATAATCCATCGAAAGCGCCAGTCCAGGGCGCTTTTTTTGTACCGTGTTGCGCCATATTGCGCCGCGCAAATGCCTGTTTTATGCGGGGATGCGGCTATCGACTTGCGTCGATA
>JAZODZ010000062.1:0-2458 GCA_045597285.1 Myxococcota bacterium | reverse complement strand
TCTGGTAAGTTTTTAAAGCCCATGATGACGGGCAATCCAATGGTGTGGGAATGGAAAATGAACATAATATATAAATACATCAACACAACCTGGATATTATGCGCATCCATCATCATATCGGGATGCCACGCCACGACGAACACAGACGTTCGCGACAATAGCGCCGTCAATGCTGCGCAGGCATCCGAATTCGATAATTATGCAGCAAACGAAACGACGGATGCTGTTAATGATGCCAACGCTCACATCGCCTCTGCCGAGGCGAATGACACGGCAAATTCTTCCGAAATCATAGCCGACAAAACTCAAGCAAAGACGCCATATTCCAAAGAGACCAAGGTCATTTTCACCTTACCAGACGATTTTACCCTTCTGCCGCCATCGCCTTACCTGACCAAAACCGACGAATGTCCCAAGGGGGCCTACAAGACAAAAGACGGCGAATGTTCGTGTTATTACGGCAGTGTCAAAACAGAAAAATGGGGCAAACACGAGTATGGCGAACTCAAACCGGATGGCAGTGAAGCCCTGGGCGAGCAGTTTACGTGCACGCGATTTTGGTTCGACGATCCCCCGACTGGGGCGATTTGCGAAAACCCAAAAGGATGTCGGGCACTGGATGGCCGCATTTTTCCTGCATTAAAAGTCGAACGCGACTTTTACGTTCCAGGCGGGATGGACACGACACTCGATGCGGCCAATACGAACATGAATCAAGGTGTGTGCGTCCTCGATCGAACCGATGGCATCCCCCTTTATAGTACATTAAAAGATATGCCGTCGGTGTTTGCCTGCGATCGACCTTCATGTCCCTGTGGTGCCAATACGTGCAGAAATGGCGAGTTATGCCGCAACGGTTCTTGTCAATACGAACAGCCAGAAAACGCCATACTCGATGAAACAAACTCGATATTTGTATATAAAGAAATCCTAGATCCGACGTTTATCAGAAGGTTTTCAATACGGGCAGACAAATATTACGAAATGATGAAAACCCCGGAAGGCAGATATCAATTATTGCGTTCCAGACATGACATTACGAATTCTGCCGAAGAAATTAATATGCGGATGTTTGAAAAATGTATGAAACACAAAAGTCTAAACTGTGCATTTGATTACAGTGGCGATTTCGACTTCAATCATTTGGGCATAAGAGCATACGACAGCAATAAATGCCCGGGTGGGAAGTTTTATTGTCATGGCAAAGGGAATTTTCCACTGCCCAAACCAAACAATCCCGATGGCTACTATTGCCATGTTGTAAAAGAAGTTCCCAATTATTCGAGTGATCTGCCCATCATGGCATGGACATGCGGTTCCCGAGAATGCGAATGCGGTGGTCGCACATGCCCGTGGCGTGCCGCCTGCATTCACGAGACCTGTCTTTGCGGTAAGGATGTCGTTCAGCCGGATTACAGCTGCCAATGGATTTGCAATCGCAAGGGATGTGACGACGATGACCAAACCCTTGGTCTCGTCTGCGAAGCCGAATCGTGCAAATGCGGCGAAACCCAATGCAAAAAAGACGAAATCTGTCGCAAAGGCGCTTGCCTGGAAGCGTATATCAATCGATAGACAGAATGTTCAACCCTAACAGTGTTTCTGAATTACGTGTTTTTATCGAAATGAGGCAGTAGGCAGTAGGCAACAGGCAGTAGGATGCAATGATGTAAAATACTTGATTTTTCAGTAAATTCCTCTAACCTCTTGAGAAAATCCGACGATTCACGATTCACTTCAGGCGACGATACCGACGATTGCGATTGGCCCCCAGTTTCTCAATCGCATCGAGCATACATAACTCTCGCAACAGCACTTTTGTTCGCATCAGTCCTAAAGCAATCCCTCGTGCAATATCCTCCGCCCTGTATTCAACGCCAATCTCCATGAAATCCAGTATCCGCCGATGTCGTAGTTGAACTTTATCGGCACTTTTATCGGCACTTTTATCGGCACTTAAATTACCGACATTACCGACATTACCGACATCACCGACATCACCGACATCACCGACATTACCGACTTTACCGACATTATCGCTCATCCCCAGTAATGATTAGACCTAAAGGGAACGACAGTGAAAAGAATATTTCTACTGTCGTTAATAAAGTCTAACTAATCTCCACCATTGAGATATGTCTCAGTTCGTTTATAGACAGCAGCCAAAGCGTGAATGAGATCGAGCAAGACGAACATATTGGTCGAAAGTATATCTTCGACTGTTGTATTTTTACTTAACTCAGTTTTCTGTTCGTTAATCTTATAAAGAACAAGGAATGAGATACAAATAATAATAATTGATTTTTGTTTTGAGACATTATCGTTCAACTTAAAAGGAAATAACGACACTGGAAGCGACAAAGTAATATAAGAATCATAAATTGATTAAAAATCAATATAAATGCAATTTACACCCATAAAAGCATTCTTAGAGCCTGTTTAGCATCTTGAATTGAAC
>JAZODZ010000061.1:0-1573 GCA_045597285.1 Myxococcota bacterium | reverse complement strand
ATCCGGAATTTCTGGATTATCGGGATTATCGGGATTGTCGGAAGGATTCACAGGCGTATCCGGAATTTCTGGATTATCGGGATTATCAGGATTATCGGGATTGTCTATGCGACTTTCGTCTTGCACATACCCGGAATTCACTTCCAGAAAAACGGGATCGTCATCGCATGCCTGTGCCAGAAACAGAAAAGCAGGAACTGCCCATAATACTTTGTAATTCATCGACTCACTCCAATCCGCTTGCTCCAGTGCAATCACACGTACAGCGATTGTAGTGGATTAACATGAGGGGCGCAAGCCGTTCTATTCGCGCCACCATATTTCATGTGCGTTCGGTTCGGCCAAATCGATGGGCTGTCCGATTTTCGGCGTCAGCAAATTCCAGTCTTTGCCTTGCGCATTTCGGTACGCCTCTTCGAGCGGTTCATACCATGTGTGAACCGATAATACATATTTTCCATGATGATAAGTCAGTGCATATTTCGGATGCAGCTCATCGATGGCTTTTGCCAGCTGGTTCGGCAAAAGATGTATTTGATTCCATCCCTCGTTGTACTGGCCATTTTCCATAATCGCCAGATCGATATCGGGAAACTGCTTGCCAATCTGTATAAATCGTTCGTCATATCCGCCATCCCCCGAGACATAGATTTTCTTTTTCCCTTCGATGAGAAAGGAAGCCCATTGCGTTGGGTTTCGTCCTAGTCGCCCCGAAAAATGCCTCGATGGCAAACAGTGAATGACCGTCTCTTCGTTGACAGTCCAATCCTCGCCCCAGTCGAGTTCGTGAATCTTTTCGGCTGGATACCCCCAGTATTCAAAATGTTGCCCGACGCCGAGTGCCGTCACCACGTGTTTTACGCGATCGCGAATTGCAGTTACTGTCTCATAATCCAGGTGATCCCAATGATCGTGCGTGATCACGAGGTAATCGATATCGGGAATATCATCCGGCGTATATATATTTGTCCCTTCAAATGGTTTAATCATCACAGTTATGGGAAAATGACTGGCCAATATGGGATCAAATAGATAGCGAATACCATCGATTTGCATAAATACGGATGAATGCCCTAGCCATACGACGGTATCAGTCTGAACATCCAGGCTTTTCAAGTCCGTCTTAATTGCAGGTAATGGCCGGGATGGCTCACGGTCGGGATGTTTGCCAAACAGAAAATCCATAACGCCGCTGTTGCCGCCTTCTGTCATGGTCACAGTTGGCGTAGCATTGATAAATTCGCCCTTTTGCATATCGTAATTCGGCGATTTGCGGATGCGTTCCAACCGCTCACCACGCGGTTTTTGCCCCAGTTGTGTCCACAATATACATCCTGGATAAATCAATAATAATATAATTATAACAAGTATGACCAATAGTATCTTTTTTATCATAATCTGTTGCCTGTATCATTGCCCCCAAGAACATTTTTATCATACATTTAATTGTCTATGCTGTCATCCAGATTATGCATGTGAAATGCAAAATAACGCAAACACACTGATATATATGGATTACTTGTGGAAAGGTTCCTATGCGCCTCAGGCGCATACGACAGTTACAAATCATGTG
>JAZODZ010000060.1:0-10034 GCA_045597285.1 Myxococcota bacterium | reverse complement strand
ATCCCCTAGGAAACAGGGTTTCCTCTCTCTCCCATTCCCACCCGCCAGCCGCCGCCTAGCCCAACAAACGTGCGGCCTGGCACACCACCCCCTTTCCGCGTTCAAGCCGCGTAAAAAATGAGTGTCCAGAATGTGCCTGGCATGTGCAACCCGCGTTCATCTGTATCCGCGTCCAGATACAGCGATCGCGTTCCCTGACCAGGAGGCAGGCCGCACGATATGATGGTCAGTGCTAAAACCCTTATGTAAAGCCAGTTTCGTACATTTTTACCTCCTCATGTCGAGTGATGCGTCAGTGCATACACACAAGATGATGACAAAAAATCAATTTTGTGACACTTGGGGGTGCATTTTTTTTATTTTTTTACGGGGGCTGAACTATTACGAACTGTTACGAGCAATGACAAATTCTTCTTGCTCGCACTTCTATCAATTGTTATACTTAAAAAAGTGGAAGAAGAATTTCAGTCTGAAGTATCGGGCTGAAATGAGAGAAGCATCCCAAATAAAATCCTCCGCCGCTACCCAATAGCGGCAAAAAAACTTCCAATATATCACATCTCTACATTCCTTCATTCTAAAGCCTCTATAATTACCTTGTTGCTTCTCTCATTTGAGTCCGATACTTAATCCGCCTTTTTCCAATCATTTCTTTCAACTAAAAGCGCGCATTATGTGCGCTTTTTTTATGTAGCATCATTTGTGAGCTTATCGATGGACAAACCACTTGCGCTCTATCGTCGTTTTCTTTGGGAATCCAAGAATATTTCTTGGATTTATACCGCCAGCACAGATCTGTTGCTCGCCTCGCGAAAGCTCTATTTCGAATCGTGCGGCATGGCCCAGCACCTTCTCACGGAAGCACAGCAACGCGAGGTCGATGACCTCATCATCGCAGCCACGCTCGCTTCCGAGTCACAGGTTGACCGTGACTCATGGGGGTGGACAATCCGAATTCCGCTCAAACCCTGGGGTATTTTCTGCGCCGTCGAACCCGAAGGCATGGTCTGTGCCCGCTTTTCCAATCTCGATCCCGCCGCTTCACAGGATCCCATCGGCATGTTCGCCGTTCAGCGCGTCTCCGAAAACAGTCCGGTTCGCCAGACATCCCTCATTCCTCGCGATGTTTCCACGCGCTATCTCGTCGAACAGTATTTTGACGAATCCGAACAGCTTCCTGCCAAAATCGCTATCTCCGGCAACGAAGCCCTCATGGCCCTGAGCATGCCCAACGCAGAATGGGACATCGTCAAAGGGCTGCAGGATAAAGACCTTCTTTCGCTATTCCACGAGCTCATGCGGGAATCGGATATCCCTGAAAAACCTGCACAGGACGAAAACCTCTCCGAGAAAGCACGGTTGATTAAGGAAAAATTTGCCGAAGCCCGTGGCGAAGCCATCGGAAGCATGCTCGGCGATCTCCGCCTCATGCACGAAGCGGTGTATTTTTACGGCTGCCGATGTGACATCCATCACATCACACAAATGGTCGAAAACCTGCCCAAAATGCAGCAGGAAGAACTCTGGAAAGGTACCGACACGCTCGATATCCAGTGCCCGCGATGCGGCAGAACACATGTCATTACAAAGAAAAAGTAAACGGATTATTCATCATGTCAGAACGACCGATTGTGATTCAGAAATATGGTGGAAGTTCAGTCGCCACGATTGAAAAACTCGAAATGATTGCCGAGCGAGTCGTTCGCCGTCAGGCCGAAGGTTTTGGGATGGTCATCGTGGTATCGGCCATGGGCAACAAAACCGATGAACTCCTGCGGCTGGCCGGGCAGATTACTTCCGAGCCCCCGGCGCGTGAACTCGATATGCTGCTCAGCACCGGTGAACGCACGACCATGGCCCTCCTGTCGATTGCCATCCAGAAACGCGGTGCGCAGTCGATCAGCTTTACGGGCAGCCAGTCGGGCATTGTCACAACAGATTCGCATTCCCATGCACGCATTATTTCCGTGCGCCCGTATCGAATCCAGGACGAACTCGAGCGCGGAAAAATCGTCATCGTGGCTGGTTTCCAGGGCACGAGCTACAAAAATGAGATCACAACGCTTGGTCGAGGTGGCTCCGACATGACCGCGATTGCGCTTGCAGGTGCATTGTCTGCGGTTGCCTGCGAGATTTACAGCGATGTCGACGGCGTTTACACGGCCGATCCCAAAGTCGTTCTCGATGCCAAAAAACTCGACGAGATTTCAAGCGCCGAAATGCTCGAAATGGCGCAACACGGCGCAAAAGTTCTGCACGACGAAGCCATTCTCTATGCCCATCGGCACCAGATTTCGCTCTACGCCAAAAAGTCGCATTCCGAGAATACCGTCGGCACCTATATCCGCCCGGACGGCTGGCCCGACTACGCCCTCAAAGAAGCTGAAATTCGTCCGACGGCCATCGTGACGGCCAAAAAAGTCCTGTTCATTCACACTCGCAATGCCGACTTGACCCGACTCATGGACAATATCGATGCATGCGACGGTGCCAAAGTCATGGATATGGCTGTGAATCCGGAATCCGGACTCATTCTTCTCGATATCTGGAACTGCCCCGATGCCGAAGCCACGGCAAACCGCATTCTGAACGACATTCCCGACGGCCATTACCGTCTGGACGTGAAGAATGTCACCGTCGTCGGCCAGGATCTCGGGCGCAACCCGGCGTTTATTCTCAAACTAAAACGCCTTCTGGACGACGCCGGAATCGCCCCGGCCGCCGTGTTTATGCAGCCGAATGCCGTGACATTCGTCGTCGATGAAAGCGATGTCCCGGCGGCCTCACAGGCCCTCCATTCGCTGATTTAATGCCGCATTGCTCGGCGCGTGCCCCATGTTCGCCGTATGCGCACACGGCGAATGCATGGAATTTTGGAGAGACGTTCCATGAAACGTCTCTCGCCCGCGTATGCGGCGTTGCCGCATAGCGGGCGGCACGCACGGCGTATGCGGCAACGCCGCATAGCCGTGCCCACGCATTCACCGCACATCATTTGGAATCGGGAACCGGCAGTTCCGGAAGTTGTTTGCGTTGGGCATCGCGTTCGGAATCCTTGAGGAGAATGATAACCTCGTCGGGACGCGCCATGCCAAGTTCGTCGCGAACCTTGCGTTCAATCGCACGCGGATCGGATCGAAGCGCGTCAATGCGCGTCTGAAGCAGCTCGTTGCGTGCCGCTATCTGTTCGTTTCCGGCACGAACCTCGGCCAGTTCATTCGTCAGGCGAACATACGTGTCAGAATTGGCCTGAACTGAAATCTGGTGGACGAGGAATCCCACAAAAATAATAAATGCAATACTGAGAATGAGTTTGAGAATATTTTCCATAATACAATCCGAAACTTACGCCTGACTTTAGTTTTCCATATTCGGCAAAACTCACCAAATTTTAAGGCTTTGCTTGACGATTGTCGGCTTTTGATCGAGAAGTGTGCCGCGTTTTTTTGAGCGAATTTCGGAGGTTATCGATGTCAGCTCTTGAAGGAATACGCGTCGTCGATTTCAGCCGGATTCTGGCCGGCCCATACTGCACGATGCTTCTTGCAGACCTCGGCGCGGAAGTGATTAAAATTGAAAAGCCCGGCACTGGCGACGATTCCCGGGCGTTCGGGCCGTTTGTCGCTGGCGAAAGTTTGTATTTTATCAGTGTGAACAGGGGGAAAAAGAGCATCGCCCTGAATCTGAAGAATCAAGCGTCGCGTGAGTTTTTGCTCGGCCTCATCGATACCGCCGACGTGCTCGTGGAGAATTTCAAACCCGGCGTCATGGAACGCCTCGGACTGTCGTATGACGTGCTTTCCGCACGCAATCCGCGCCTGATTTACTGCTCGTGTTCCGGGTACGGACATACGGGAACCTATGCGCAGAAACCCGCTTACGATCTCATCATTCAAGGGCTTACGGGAATGATGAGCATCACCGGGACGGAACCGGGGCATCCTTGCAAAGTCGGCATGAGCGTGGCCGATGTCGATACGGGCGTCTATGCAGCCGTCGGTTGTCTTGCGGCGCTCTATCAGCGTGAAAAAACGGGAAAAGGCCAGCACGTCGACATCGCCATGTTCGATGTGCTGATGTCGATCCTCGAAAACGCCGCAACGCAGACGCTCAACACGGGCAAAGCACCGACCGCCATTGGAAACCGCCACCCGAGCATCTGTCCTTATACGACGCTTCGCGCATCGGACGGATTTCTGAACATCGCGGCCGCCAATGACGAACTCTTTACACGGCTGGCGAATACGCTCGAAACGCCAGAAATGGCAACAGATCCGCGCTTTTTAACGAACGCATCACGGCTCGAAAACCGAGTCGAACTCGAAGCGCAGCTCGGCAGCATCATTGCGACAAAATCCGTCGAGGAATGGTGCAAACGTCTCGATGAAGCCGGCATTCCGGCAGGGCCTGTCAACGATATGCGCCAGGCTCTGGCTCAACCGCAAGTCGAAGAGCGCAACACCATAACGACGATTCACCACCCCGTTGCCGGCGATATCCAGTGCATCGCATCCGCACTCCATCTCAGCAGCAATCCCAAACCCGAATACGCATCCTCACCCATGCTGGGCGAAGATTCCGTCCACTACATCGCAGAAATCATGGGCTGCTCCGAAAGCGAAGCCGCCCAACTCGCCACCAGCTGGCAAAACTAAAAATACTCAGATTTCCTTAAATTCCGTACTCCACATACAGGAATAAGGCAGATGACAAAATCACTGGAGGGCGTTCGCGTCGTCGAATACAGCCCGCAATATTCAGGTGCATACTGCACCATGGTACTCGCTGCACTCGGTGCAGAAGTCATTCGGATTGAGCCGCCGGAAAGTACCGCATGTACAGCCGACCCTTATGAACAGGCAAGCTTTTGCCGAGGAAAACGGCGGATAAGGTTGAACCTGCAAAACGAGAAGGCACGGGAATTTTTGTTCCGCCTCCTCGATACCGCCGATATCTTCGTCGTCGATGCCGACGTCGAAACGATCCAGTCTCTCGATTTGACGTATGAAGCCCTGTCAAAACGAAGCAAACGATTGATATACTGTGCGTGTTCTTCGTTTGGCATGACGGGATCATTTTCCGGGAAATCGTTGCCAGACCTCATTATTCAAGGCCTGACTGGGGCCATGTTCATTACCGGATGCGATGCCGAACACCCTTGCCGTTGCGGCCTCGACATGACCGAGATCAGTACAGGAATACACGCCGTTCTCGGTTGTCTCGCCGCACTGTTTGAACGCCGCAAGACAGGAACCGGTCAATGCGTCGACATCGCCATGTTCGACGTGATGATGGCGCTCCTCGAAAATCCGTGCATCCTCTCACTGAATACGGATTTTACCCCCACCGCCGTCGGAAACCGCGATATCAGCGTGTTTCCTTACGCCACGCTTCGCGCCAAAGACGGCTGCATCAACATATCGGCGGGCAACGATTCCCTGTTCTCAAGGTTGGCACAGGCACTCGGAAGCCCAGAAATTGCAACGGATTCGCGCTTTGCCACCAACCACCTTCGAATGCAGAACTGGCTCGATCTCGAAAAACACCTAAACGCGGCGATGGAAACCAAAACGATTCGCGAGTGGCAACCGATTCTCGAAGCGGCAGGCATTCCCGTCGGCCCCATTCTCGAAATGGATCAAACACTTCAGCTTTGCCAAATTCGCGAACGCAATCTGATTACGACCGTTCACCAGCCCAAAACTGGTGATATAAGGTGCATTACGCCAGCCGTGCGGCTGAGCGATTCACCCATCGACACGGAAGTTTTCAATCAGGAACCGTCTGATTGGCTCTGTTTGACGAGCGTGGATACACGAAATAGAAAGACCATCGATAAATGTTAGAAAATCGCCCTGAAAGGGCGAAATGTTTCAGCCCGGGGTGAAGCGTAGCGTACCCCCGGGTAAAAGCGATTCCCTCATTTTTTTCTCCCTCCTCTCCATTTATGGAGAGGGGGTGCCGCGATAGCGGCGGGGGTGAGGTCGAAAAACGTATCCACAGTGGTTAAACCTAGCCATCTATTTTGAGGAAATACAATGATCATTCTGGCAAGTACGAGCAAATATCGCAAAAAACTGATGGCCGATGCCGGCTTTGAGGTTTTATGCGAATCCCCGGATTACGAAGAAAAAGCCATCGAAGGCGTGCATCCGCTCGACATGATTGGCATTCATGCCCGCGAAAAGGCGAAAAGCGTGGCTTTGCGCCATCCCGATGACATCGTGATCGGCAGCGATCAGGGCCTCGTCGACGGCGAACGGCTTCTCGGCAAGCCCGGCACCGTGGAAAATGCCTGTGAGCAGATTCGATCGCTTCGCGGCAAAACGGCTATCCTCGCGACGAGCCTTGCCGTCATTTCGGGCACGCAATGTCTGGAATATCAGAACCGGGCGAGCCTTCATTTCCGCGATGACATCTCGGACGAGGCCATTCGGGCATACGTGCTCGCCGATATGCCGATTGACTGCGCCGGATCGTTCAAAATCGAATCGCGGGGTTCGCGGCTGTTTTCATCGATCGAATGCGACGATCCGACTGCTATCCAGGGACTCCCGATGATTCGGCTCAACCAGCTCATTCTTCAGCTGGCCCCGAAGTATGATCTGATTTATTGAGTTGGGAGTTGACATGGCGACTCATATCGGCCTTTACGGCGTGCGAACGAATAATCTCAAGAATATCGACTGTCAGATACCGATGCGTCAAATGACGGTTCTGACTGGCGTCAGCGGATCGGGCAAATCGAGTCTGGCGTTTGACACGCTCTATGCCGAGGGACAACGGCGTTTTCTCGAATCGATGTCGACGTATGCCCGCATGTTCCTCGATGAAATGCCCAAACCGCCGCTCGACCGCGTGGAAAACTGTCTTCCCGCGATTGCCCTGCGCCAGCAGAGCAGCTTCGATCACCCGCGTTCGACGATTGCCACGGTCACGGAACTGCTCGTCTATCTGGCGCAGTTTTTTACGCACATGGCCGTCCAGCATTGCCCCAAATGCGGCGGCCTCGTCGGGCGCGACACCGATCTCGTCATCGGCGAACGCCTCGCATCATTCGGGCATAAACTGAAGCTCGTCGTCTATGCGGAAATAACGCTGTCGGAAGGCGAAACTGCGGCACAACGTCTGTCCGCGCTGGCCGTCGGCGGCTATCAGCGCCTTTGGATCGAACACAAGATCGTGGAGCTTTCGCAGGGCGATGTCGAAACGTTGCTCGACACGAAGACGTTTCCCGTCCTCATCGATCGCATTTCGTTCAAGCCCGAAACGGGCATAGACGGGCGCTTTTCGGAAGCCCTCGAAGAAGCGTTTGCCCTCGGCGACGACCGCATCAAAATCGATGTCATCGAACCCGACGGCATTCAGACCATCGCATTCGACCGCCGAAACACCTGCCGGAACTGCGGCCAGTTTTATCCGACGCTCAGGCCGGAAAACTTCGATCCGAACTCGACGCTCGGTGCCTGCCCTGTCTGCACCGGTTTCGGTTCGGTCAGCGGCATTGACTGGAATCGCGTCATCAATCCCACGCTCTCGATTGACCAGGACGCCATCGTTGCACTGCGAACGCCGACGACGCACAGTCGCAAGATGCAGCTCATCGGTTTCTGCGAACGACAGCGCATTCCCATTGATGTGCCATACAGCGAATTGACGCACGAACAGCAGGAACTCATCAAATTCGGAAAACCGCCATATAAAGGCGTGATGGGCTATTTTGAAATGCTCCAGTCGAAGAACACGAATTTTTCGGCCCGCATTCAGCTGGCACGCTTTCGCGGGTACACGCCGTGCGTTTCTTGCGAGGGTTCCGGCTTGTCGGATATTGCTCGCCATATCGATTTGAACGGCCGCAATTTTGCCGACATCATGCGCATGACGGTATCGGAGGCGCTCGAGTTTTTTGAATCGATTCCGCGCGAAAACGTCAAGGCTGCGGGATGCATCACGCCGTGGGAGGCGATTCTGCTTCGGCTCCGCACAATGCACGGCGTCGGGCTGGGCTACCTGACGCTGAACCGTCGAAGCAAGACGCTTTCGGGCGGCGAATGCCAGCGCCTTCATTTGTCGTGCGGCCTCGGACGCGGCCTCACAGACACGCTTTACGTCCTCGACGAACCGACGGCCGGCCTGCATCCCGTCGACAGCATGAAGCTCATCCACGTCATGAAACAGCTTCAGGACATCGGCAATACGCTCGTCGTCGTCGAACACGATCCCGATGTCATCCAAAGCGCCGATCACGTCATCGAACTCGGCCCGAGCGGCGGCGAAGGCGGCGGCCGGATTATCTTCGAAGGCGATGTTTCCCAACTCGCCATGAGCCAGACGCCGACAGGCGCCATGCTCAGGAACGAAGCCCGCACGATGCCGTTTGCCGACAAACTCCGGACATCTCGCACGCTGACCATCGAGAACGCATCCATCCACAATCTAAAACACATCAAGGTCACGATTCCACTCGGACAGCTCGTCACGGTCGCTGGCGTGAGCGGTTCCGGCAAATCGACGCTCATCCACGACGTCCTGTATCAAAGCTGGCTGATGCGCAATCCCGGCTTCGAGACCGAATCCGAATCATCGACAGAAGACAGCCTCGAATACGACACAACCGCACAAATCCGCGGCCTCGACCAATTCAGCGAGGTCGTGATGATGCAGCAGGGCGCTAGCGGACGAACGCTTCGAGGTTGTGTGGCAACGATGTCTAAATCGTTTACCGAAATACGGCAGTTGTTTGCTCGCCAACCCGAAGCCGTCGAACGGGGCATGTCGGCGTCGTGGTTTTCGTTCAACGCCCATCAGGGACGCTGCCCGGAATGCGAAGGCATCGGCATGAAGACGATAGAAATGATGTTTCTGAACGACCTCGCCATACAGTGCCCGGTCTGCGGCGGAAAGCGTTACATCCCCGAGGTTCTGGCCATCGAATACCGCGGCAAATCGATATACGACGTACTCGAAATGACCGTGGCCGAAGCACGCGATTTCTTTGCCGATTATTCGGGAATCGCAGGGTCGCTCAAGACGCTGTGCGATGTCGGTCTGGGATACGTCCGTCTTGGGCAGTCGACGTCGACGCTGTCGGGAGGCGAGTTCCAGCGCGTGCGCCTCGCGACATATCTGGAACGCGCCACGTCGAACAATGCCAAGACCTTGTTCATCTTTGACGAGCCGACGGTCGGCCTCCATATGCAGGACGTCTCGGATTTGCTGACGGCGCTTCACCGGCTTGTGGCGCATCAGGCAAGCGTCATCGTCATCGAGCACAATCTCGACCTGATTTGCCAGTCGAACCATGTGATCGAGCTAGGGCCGTGCGGAGGTCCCGATGGCGGACGTGTCGTGTTTACGGGCACGCCGGCCGAACTTGCGAAAGCGGATACGCCGACGGGACATGCACTTGCGGCGTTTACGGCGAAATAGTTAGGGCGCGGGCTATCGGCTGCGCCGATACGCCCTGCGCGTCGGCCTATCGTGTGCGAGCACACGATACGGCCTCCGATTGCCCGCTATTTGCTATTGGCAAATACGCGGGCATATTTTTATTCCTTTACGACACGGATGATAGCAATGCCGTCAGCGGCGTCGCCTTCGGCTTCTTTCTTGATCAAGCAGCCTTTTTCCGTTCTGGAACCGGTAGAATTGGTGTCCCAGCCGTCCACATCGGTAAGCTGATATTTTTTGTCGAGCTTGAAAGAGCTGCTTGGAACGGACACACCATTCGTCCATACGAAGCCGCTGCCGCCCTTGGCACCCTCGCACGGTTTCTGGACTTTGCCACCGACCCAGCCGTCGGCACCGCCGCCCTTGCCGTTGGCCGGTTCCCAGGGATTAAACCAATATTTTGCAAATTCTGCGCTGTCTTTAAAATTCCTGGCGTTTTCGGCTTTGGAGGCTGCCGTGTCATTGGTGACCTGCCAAGTCGGCGTATCGCCCAGGCACCATTTAGGATCGCCATTGATCAAATTACCAACTGCGGCCGTGGCTATCTGTGTAACTTCCTTTTTGGCCTCTTCCGCCAGCTTGTC
>JAZODZ010000059.1:0-6097 GCA_045597285.1 Myxococcota bacterium | reverse complement strand
TTGCCCGAAATGCGGCGAGGTGTTTGACGAAATGGCGGTGCGAGCATTGGAACACCGATACTGCGAACCGAAGAACCCCAATCCCGAGCATGACGAATATGGCCGTGTGGTTCGGTCTTATCGCGTCTTCGGCACTTTGTGCGATGCCTTCTATTCGTGGCGCGGTCTTCGGGAACTCGAACGCTCCGCGCTTGCGCTGGGCGAAGCGAGCTATCAGAGCTTCCGCAACACGCGTCTGGGCGAAGTGTATGTGCCACGGTCTGAGCGGATTATCTATGGGGCGGATATTCAGAAGGTGGCCATGTTTGAATATCACTGGGATGCCCTGCCCAAGGACATTGTGTTTTGTACGGCGGGTGTCGATACCCAGGATAATGGCTTTGCCGTCGAAATCTGCGGATGGAATGCAGATGCGTCGAGGGCGTATGGCATCGAGTGGCAATGGCTCGACGGAGATCCAGCGGAGCCGGAGGTATGGCAAGCCCTGTCTGATTTGCTTTGGACGAAACGATATAAGCGTGTGGACGGCAAGACATTGGGCGTCATCTATGCCGCACAGGATAGTGGCGGCCATCATACAAACCGCGTCTATGCGTATTCAATGCGGCATCCACGCCATCTGTCGGTTAAGGGCTATGTGCGGGCAAAAGAGACGATTCCCTTTTTGCACAGCGTGACGACGCGCAAAGTGGCGATGGCATGGAATAGCCGCGCAAAGATCCCCCTGTACATCGTTGGCGTCAACGCAGGTAAAGACCTGCTCTCTGACATGATTACCAAGACACTCGCCGGAGATCCCTGCCTGTCATGGCCACGCGATGTCCTGTGCAACTACGATGCGAATTACTTTGAACAGCTAACCTCGGAAAAGCGCACCAATACTGCACGTGGCATCCGATGGGAATTGATGCCAGGGCGACGCAACGAAGGATTGGACTGCCGGATTTATGCGATGTATGCCGCGCATTTGCTCTTAAACCAGCGCGGGGCCATCGCAAGCATTATGGATTTTGAGCGGTCTGAGCCTGTGGCCAAACCCGCCACCGAAGGCTTGGATTTGACAACAACCGAGAAATCCTCGGCAGTACCTCCCTCAAATCCGGTTAAAAAACTGGAACCTGTGCCGGTTGTACAGAAGACAGAGCCACCAAAACCAAAGCAAGAGCCACCAAAACCAACAACGCTGAAACGCAAATTCAAGAAGCTGTGATTTTATCGGGCACATTTCACACCCATTGACAGACCCCCATGTAGAACGAAGGCCGTGAAAAATTCACGGCCTTTTTTATGGGGTTTGAACATGAGTGAAACCACAGGATACACACCACCCAAAACAGAGCGCGAACGGCTCATGCAGACGCGTGAAAGGCTTTGCCGTGTCCTCGACAGCTACACGACCGCTTATGAAGATCTGGTGGCTGGGCGAATTACATCCTACTCTCTGGGGACGCGATCCATTACGCGCTATGCGCCAGACCTCAAGACACTTGCGGATGAGATCAACAAATTACAAAACCAGATTTACGAAATAGAAGCCGTTTTGAATGGTCGGGCAAGGCGCAACACGAGCCGATATGTGTTCATCGATCCTTCGATGATCGGCAGGAGGTGGTGATATGCGCATGTCACCATTGCAACTGTCACCATTCACCACGGGGTACGCAGCGGCGGGCGGTTCCCTGTTTAGCCAGGTCATGGCCGGATTCATCGCAAACAGCGGTACGGCCAGCGAGGATATATCGCCGTCGCGGCGCATCCTGGTGTCGCGTGCGCGAATGCTCGATATTTCGTGCCCGATGGCCACAGCCGCCGTCGATAGAATGGTTCATGGCGTCCTCGGCGATGGCCTGAGCTATTCCCTCGGAAATTCCGATTTCTTTTTGGATGAAGAATACAAATCGCTTTGCAGCGGTCTCAAGAAGTCGCTCAAGCTCGCTTCGATGACGCACAGCTTGGACATTCAGGGACGGCTCACGTTCGCACAGATGCAGCGCATGGCGTGCCGAAACTGGCTTTTGAGCGGTGACGTTTTTTTCGTGCGCCGTCCAAATGTCGCCAACTGCGCATGGCGCATTATCGAATCGGATCGCTGCATGACGCCGACGATGTTCAACACGGTATTGTCTGGCATCAAGGCAGAGAATCCCGAAAACGGCAACACGATCATCGACGGCGTGGAACTCGACAGCGAGGCTCGGCCCGTCGCCTATTGGTTCCTGAACCACTACGACGATTTGGCCATCCGTCCCGAAGACTGGCAGCGCATCGAGGCTTATGACGATTTAGGTTTGCCCGTGGTTTTGCATCTGTTTCAGCCGCTTCGGCCTGATCAGTACCGTGGCGTTCCGCTTGTGGCCAACACCATCGAGACGCTCTATTCGACGAAAGCCTATTCAACGGCAGAGCTACAAGCCGCCATCATTGAAGCGTGTTTGGCCATCTTCATCGTGTCGAACACTGACCCGACGCGCAATCCGTTTGGGACTGCGCCGTCTTTGGATTTGGACAAGCCGCTCGTTACCGAAACGCCAGATAAGCCCGAAGATGCTGAGAAGTTCAAGCTAAAGGCGAACCCCGATCCGAAGTTTCCATGGTCACAAAACGACTTCGAGACCATCGGCCCAGGCGAATCCAAACGCCTCGCCGACGGAGAGGACATCCGCACGATTGATCCAAAGCGCCCAAACAGCGGTTATGCGTCGTTTATTTCGGCTCAGAACAAAGCGATTGCGGCGGCCATAGGCATTCCCCAGCAGGTTTTAGAGGCAACGTTTGAGGGCACATCCTACGCGGCGGCACGCGGCGCGGTGATTGAGGCTTCGGCGACTTACAAGGTCGTTCGCGGCTTCTTTATCGAATCATTCCTCAAGCCGTTGTTTGAGGTGTTTGCTTACGATTATCTCACGCGCAACCGCATTGAGACCGAATACGACACGCCGACGGCGGCCAAGATTCTCAGCACAGAATCCGTCTGGAACGCACCTTCGGCGCTCTGTCTCGATCCGCGTGCCGAACTCGAATCGTGGAAGCTCGCCATCGAAATGGGGCTTGTCGATGCCGACGAAGCGGCACTCGCCGTCTATGGCCATCCCGCAAAAGACCCCGACAAACTCAACCGAAATGAGGCCGCCAATGAAAAGATTTAGAATTTTCGACGACATTTGGAACGACACAGCAAGCGGCGTCTCTGATTTCCTCGCCAAAGCTGGCGACGGCGAATCCGTCCAAATCGACGTGATGAGCTACGGCGGCGACCTGTTCAGCGGTTTGGCCATAGCCGAAATGCTCATGGAAGCACGCAAGCGCGGCATTCAATCAACGGTCGTTATCTACGGCCTTGCGGCCAGCGCTGCGGCCATTCTGGCACTCGCAGCCGACTGCGTTGTGATGACCGAGATTGGTTCGATGATGCTGCATGGCGTCTATCACCTGACATGGGAAGGCGACATCATTACCGAGGGCGAGGATATCGAACACGCGAACGCCCGATGTATGGCCATCATCAACCGCCGAAATCCCGACTACACCGTCGAAATGCTCACGGCCAAAGACAACTGGTACACGGCGCAACAAGCAAAAGAACTCGGCTTTGTCGATGAAATCAGGCCGCTGGACGACTTCGCCAAAGACGCGACCCTTAAAAATATGTTCACTGGTCTCTTAAACATGGCAGTTCATGCCACAAAACCAAGAGGAGGTTTGAAAATGGACAAAATGAAGAACGCTCTCGAAGAGCCAAAGGAAGTCACCGAGCAGATCGAGGAACCCGAAAAAAGCGAGGATACCGAAAACAAGGAAATCCACGCCGAAGGCGAGGGTGATGTCGATCTCAAATCGCTGATCGTCGATGGTTTCAGCGCCATCCTCGACAAGCTGGATGCCATCGAGGCGCGTCTCGATGCCCCTGCACCCGCACTTGATGAGGATGACGGCGACGACGAAAAGAAAAAGGACGATGACATCATGGCGGCCAAAATCCGCGCCATGTATGACCGCATCGGCAAGGTCTGCAAACCCTGCACGAAGAAGACCACAGACGCAACGCCTACCAAAGACAACGCCCTGGAAGTGGAACGCGCACGCAACGAGGCGTGTAAAAAGCTCTATCCCAATCTTTTCGGCAATGTTTCCCGCGAGAACTAAGGAGGTTTAATCATGTCTGATGTGATTTCTGTTTACGATTCCCACACCCATGTACCGGCGCTGGTCATTGACGAACCTGCATCCAAGTTCCTTCAAAACCGCTATTTCCCGACCGATGATCGCGATGACACCTTCGACACAACCGACGTTGTGCTTGATTTCGCCGATGCCGATCACGGGATTTCTGCGTATGTGCAGAAAGGCTTTATCGATGCTACGCTTCCCGGGTACGCGACCAATACGGTTACGCCTCCGCGTATGGCCATCAAGAGCCTCGTCGATCCCAAGGGCAAACAGCGCACGGAATTTGAGCGACTTTGCCGACAAGTCGGCGAGTTTCGTCCGACCAAATCCCAGGCTTATGATGCTCTTACCCGAAAGATCGCCCACCGCCTGGCCAATCGCAACACACGTTCGATGGAACGCCAGTGCGTTGACGTTTTGGTCAACAATGCGATTCGTGGCCAGATTCCGACAAGCCCGACGGATGACACGCCCGTTGATATTGAGATTCGCTACTACCAGCTCAAGGAAGACGCGGCGCGTCCCGGCGTCATGGTCGGCAATGAACAGCGCGTCAAGCCTGCCATTCCATGGGGACAGAATGGTGCGACGCCTTATCGCGATGTTCAGTCCATGGTGCGCACGCTCATCAAGCACGGTGGACGCGCCAAAGAGCTTTTGATTGCACCGGAGGCGTGGATCCTTCTTCAGGAAGATAAGGACTTCAAGGACAAGTTCACCGCGTGCCCGCGCCAGCATGAAGGCGAACTCGGGCCGAACCGTCCGATGGATGATGATGAACGCGGTGAGGCTGAATATGTCGGCTGGATTGCCTTCTTCGGCCATCGTCTCGACATCATTGTCTATTCCGGCCAGTACTATGACCAGGACGAAAAAGAATGGAAATCCTACCTGCCCAAGGATTTCGTCTGTGTCATCAGCCCGAACGTCGGTCACACGCTTTGCGCAGCCACGACCTTTGTCAATCCGTCGGCGCTTCAGTACGATGACTACGACAACGGCTACATTACGGTTGCTGGCAAGTTCGCGATGTCCAAATTCATCGACGTGAACAACCAGACCGTCGAAATCCGTTGCGAATCGAATCCATGTGCCGCACCGCGTGCGCATTGGGGCTGGGTCACCATGCTCGCCGAAAACTCGAATGAAATCAGCAACGCCACAGAGGGGCCTTTTGCTGAAATTTCGCTCGTTTCCCTGCTCGATTCCGCGACCTATGACAGCAACGAACTGCCCTACACCCTCGCAAAACAGGCCGCATCCGGCAGCAAGATTATTCTCAATTCCGCGCTGGTTGCTGACAGCGACAGTGAATACACGTTCGACCACTTCGAAGCCGACGGGCAGACAATTACGCCCGATGGCGACAACAAGATCGTCGTTCCCGTCGAAAACACGCAGATTGAACTCGTGTTTAAGTCGGTGATCACCTTCAACAAGAACACTGGCAGCGGCACCACAATGGATAATCAGAACATCCCGCTCGGCGAATCGGCAGCACTGTCCCAGAACACCTACACCAAATCCGGCAAAACGTTCCTGGGCTGGGCGACCGCATCCGATGGTGAGGTCGTTTACGACGACGAAGAGGTCATCGAACCCGAAGGCAACATGACGCTTTACGCAGTCTGGAGCGAATAAACCATGCAGCGACTGAGCGACATTCTTGAAGCTGACAACGCGGCGGTCTTCAATGACTTCCGCGATTTCACCGCAGAGCTGACGGTTTCGACGAACAAGACGAACGAGCGCAAGGTCATGGGGTCGCTGCAGTCCGATCTCGTGACGTTCAATGCGTCCACGAGCGAGACACTCAACGCCTTCGCGATCAAGCTGTTCATGCCCGAACAGGCCGACCTGAATCTGGGCAAGAACCAGATCCTGTATGTGAACGACCGCGCGTTTAGGATTGTGGACAGCGCGCTGAACA
>JAZODZ010000058.1:0-2129 GCA_045597285.1 Myxococcota bacterium | reverse complement strand
TTCGCCTATGCGCGGCATACGGCGAACATTGCTGGCGGTTGCGGCGCATTGCGGCGCATTTTCTGATTATCAATTCATAAGTTAAACCACAAAGCGGGGCGCACGCCTTCGTGGGTGGTGACGAAATCGTCGTAGAATTTGCCATCGGGGTTGACATACGCGGCGTAGTTTAGACGGCCGCCCGGCGAGCGGAGCCACCAACAGGCTAAACATTTGTTCGATATGTAATGGCTTGTTGTACACCTCATTGGTGTATCATTAGCATAATAATCAGCATACACGCCATTTTTTATGGCATAGCGCGTGGCGTATGCCTCACGAGCCTCGTTAGTCGTGAAATAATAATTCTCCGCCTCAACAACGCTGAGCAGGAATATCTTGTCCGTCGTCGAATCGCCCACTGACGTACCGGGGTGATACGGATTATTGTAAGGCTGGACTTTGGACGCGATGATTATGGCTTTTTCTTCGGACGTAAATGCCGTGTCGATAAAGTTGTTGCTCCTATAGTCAATGCCCTCCTTGTTGGACGAAGGTCCATATCCGTTGAGCCACGAACGGATCGTACTCTTGTCCCAGGTGATTGAATTATTTGTTGTGTTGTATGGCTGTGCATCGAGCACCTTATCGCTAATGATGAGAAATTGGCCTTTATTGTGGTCGATGGCGAGCACGCGCCATTCGATCGGCTCTTTGCCGTTCGACGTGTCGTTGTCCTGTTCGTAGTTGCCAAAAATAATGATGTCGCCAACCCTAAATTTCGAAACACAATAACCAGCAGAGCAGGTTTGTACATTGGTGCAAGCATGACCATGCGCTCCGCAATTCTCTGTGCTGTCGGCTTCACATGCACCGGCATATATATGATAATTTGTCTTGCAAGTTGTTGCTTGACAAACCCCATTAGAACATACTGTATTGGTTGCATTTGCTTTATCACACTTTGTGCCATGCGCACCGCAGTTTGTTAAACTGTCTTGTTCACAGGCATTGTTATATGTGTGATAACCTGTTTTGCATTTCGTGACCTGGCAAGCCCCATTGGCATTGCAAGTGCCCGCAGTCGCATTGTTCGTAAATGTATTGCAGTTCATACATTCCGAACCGCAATGGGTATTGTCATTTTTACAAATCAGCGTCTCATCTGAAGCTTGTGCCTGATTGCAGACATTGCCATTACATTGTTTGTCGACGCACGATCCGGCGGAACAGACTTGTTTTTGACTGCACGATTGGCAGGCACCGCCATTGGTGCCGCATGTTGTGCTGCTTTGAGCATTGGTACACAGACCTTGCAGCGTATTCAGGCAATAACCGCTTTTGCAGGTTGAGGCGACACATTTTCCGTTCTCGCACGTTCCTGTTTTCCAGCCGGCGAGTGATGTGCAATTGGTTTCGGATGCACCGCAGTTCGTCGTCGTGTCGGCAATACATTTGCCGCCTTTGAGATGGGCATTGGCCTGGCATCCCGTAGCTACGCAATAACCATTGGTGCAATTTCCAGACTTTGTATATGGGTCAATGGTATTGCAGTTGACCGTTCCGGTCGCCATGCCGTTGGGGCAGGCCGTCGCGCTATCGAGTTCACAGTTGCCTTTGTTGGTGAGATGGTATCCGGCAGCACACGAAGTAATTTTGCACGTTCCACCCTGGCAAATGCCGGATTTGGCATGGTTTGCCGTGTTACAGTTCGTACACTGCGAACCGCAATGTTCATTCTGATTGATACAAGAATTGTTATAAAGGCATTCATTTCCAGTGCAGGTACTAATAATACAATTCCCGTTCTGACACAATTCATTGTCGTTGCATGTCGTGTCACAATTGCCGCAATGCAACGGGTCACTCTTGAGCTGATCGGTCGACAGGCACATCGGTTCTGTGCTGGAACCACAATTGACCATGCTATTGTTGCATGTATAGGTACATCTCCCTTGATAACAACCGCTGGCTTTGGCGGTTTCTTTGTCCGAACAGACGGCACCGCAGGCACCGCAGTGATTGGGATTGTTGCCATGTATGTTCACACAAATTTTCTGCCCATTTACCGTGCAAAGCGATTCCGACGTATTCGGGCACGAGGACTGCGCACATTTGCCATTGATACAATTCTCGAGAGCTGAACAAGG
>JAZODZ010000057.1:0-4689 GCA_045597285.1 Myxococcota bacterium | reverse complement strand
GTTATAATAATCGTTATTATTATAGTAATTATTATTGTTATAACGTTCCTGATAACGGTCGTAGGAATCGTTATTATTATTCACTTTTTGCTGGGCATTGTTCTGAACGTTATTTTGGGCATTGTTCTGAACGTTATTTTGGACTTTAGGTTGTGTATTGTAGCTATATACGCGATTGCCGAAACGGTTATTGAGGTTGTTGGCCCTATAGTTTGAAATGCTGTTGTTTGAATTGGCCGTGTTCTGAACCTGGGTGTTGTTTTGGGCGACGACGGCTTCTTCGGGTTCTGCGGCAACTTCGACAGGCTGATTGGCTGCGGCTGTTTCGGCAGCACTATTGTTATTGGCGTAAACGGAGATTCGACGCGAAGCGGCAGGGAACAAGGGCGCGGTGTTTTGGGGTGTTGCTGTGGTGTTTTCTGCCACAGTGGTCGTTGCTGGCTGAGCTTCGACTGCGGGCTGTGCGACAACTGCGGGCTGTGCTTCGACTGCGGGGGCTGGTTGGGCAACGACTGCAGGGGCAGGTTGTGCGACGACTGCGGGTTGAGCTTCGACTGCGGGGGCAGGTTGTGCAACGACTGCGGGTTGAGCTTCGACTGCGGGGGCAGGCTGTGCAACGACTGCGAGCTGAGCTTCGACTGCGGGGGCGGGTGCGGCTTGCGTGTTGTTCGAGGTGATCGATGCGATGGCGGAACTCACTTTATCAGCGACTGTTACAGGGGCTTTGGCAGCTGGTGCAGGCTCTGGATTGGCTGTTGCGGCTGCAAGAGCGGCTTCTGCTTGTTGAGCGGTAGAATTTGCGGCAACAGCTTTGCAATCCTGATAAGAACCATCTTTCCACAAACACGACTGTTTGCCATCCGGGGTATCGATCTCGTAACGAACATCGGACGGATTCACACAATCGACATAAGAATTGTTTTGCCAAATACAGGATTTTTGACCATCCGGAGTATCAATCACATGGCGAGTTTCGGCACTTGCGAAAACTGGAAGAATGCCCATGCTGATGACGAGACAAATGCCTGCAAAAACGCTTTTCTTCATGCTGTTTCTCATTGCTGTTTCTCCGTATGTTCCAATCTCTTATGATGTTTTATTGCTTTCGTCATGCCCATCGGGGCTGGTGTGCCTAAAGCAAAATCAATGCCATAAAATATTCATAAAAATATGACACCTCGTCACGGTGACTGTTCAGACTCCAATATCGTTTTTGAACAGTGATAAAAAAGCCGCTCGAGTGAGCGGCTTTGAATGAATCCATTGAAATATCAGAATTTCCAGGTGTCGATGCTGAGGAACTCGATGTCGAGGATGTCGAACGTCCGTCTTCCTTTCGGGAC
Source organism: Myxococcota bacterium (assembly GCA_045597285.1). Taxonomy (GTDB): domain Bacteria; phylum Myxococcota_A; class Bradymonadia; order UBA4248; family UBA4248; genus UBA4248. The sequence goes on along the minus strand of JAZODZ010000057.1, from coordinate 3,346 downwards.
ATTGACGACCGTTTCATCACCGACCGATTTGCCGATGAGTGCGCGTGCGATAGGGCTCATCAGTGAAATGCGGCCGTTTTTGCTGTCGGATTCGTTTTCACCGACGATCGTGTAGGTCACTTCTTCATCCGTGTCGACGTCGAGGAGATGAACTGTCGCGCCGAAGATAACGCGATTTCCCGAAAGTGTGGCGGGATCGATGACTTCGGCCGTTGCAATCAGTGCCTCGACTTCTTTTTCACGTCCATAAATAAATCCCTGCTGTTCTTTGGCATACGTGAATTCCGCATTTTCACTTAAATCGCCGTGGGCACGGGCTTCTTCAATGGCCTTGACATTGGCCGGTTTATCGATTTCTCGAATTCTTTTGAGTTCCGCCTTGAGCTGCTGAAAGCCATAAGGCGTCATGGGATGACGTTCAACTGCCATGATTTGTTCCTGATTTTTGGCGCATTGCCGGATAAAAGTAAAACCGCCGGAAACTCAACGTTCCGGCGGCCAGAAATACTGTTTATTACCGTGTGCGTTCCAACACACAACACGAAATCATAAAACTAATGAGATGGTATATCAAGCAAAATCACGAAGTGCTTCGTTCAGCTGTAATGACGCCCGGCGTCCGCTGGATATTCCTAATGAGCATATTGAGCTGCTTGATATCGACAACCTGAACTTCAAACGTGAGCAGGCACTGCATGGAATCGGCGAGTGTACGGCAGTGCGTCTGCGAAATATTGATTTTCATTTCGCTCATGACTTTGATGACATCCTGCAGGATACCGATTCTATCTGTGGCAACGACCTGCAGATTGACAGAACGCGTGGCCTGCGTGGCGTCCGCCATGCGCGGATCCCAGTGGCACTCGACATGTCTCTCAGGCTCCAGATTTCGTATGCGCGGACAGTTCATGTGGTGAATCGCCAATCCACGCCCGCGCGTAATAAACCCGACGATGGGTTCACCAGGAACCGGCGAACAGCATTTAGCAAAGTGAACCGCGAGATTGTCGATGCCATCGACACAGACATTGGTCTGTGCGCGTTTTGAGAGTTTTTCGATGACGCGCTCTTCGTGCATCATCAGATTCGGGGCTGTTGAAGCGGCCGCAGAGGTTGGATTCTGCTCTTCCTCCTGCGCCACATAAGGCTGTACTTTTTCGACGAGCGCTTCAGGCGTAATCTTTTCCGAACCGAGTGCCACATAAAGCGCTTCGAGATTCTGCAACTTGAGCGATGACAGAACCTTTGGAAGTTCGGGAAGTTTCTCGAACTGGTTGAGATTGAGATGGCACTTTTTGAGGCATTTTTCAGCCAGCTGGCTGCCCACGAGTTTATAGGTATTCTTTTCCTCCTGCATGAGGAATTTGTTAATTTTGCTCTTGGCGCGGTTCGTCGCAACCATCTGCAGCCAGTCGCTCTTGGGCTTTTGGTTCGCACGCGTAATGATATCGACGACATCGCCCGTTTTGAGCTCGTATCGCAGTGACACGATGTTGCCGTTGACGAGCGCGCCTGAACAGTGGTCGCCGACTTCGCTATGGACGGCATACGCAAAGTCGATTGGGCAAGACCCCTGTGGCAACGCCTTGATCTCGCCATTGGGCGTAAAGACAAACACGTCGTTGTTGAAGAGGTCAACCTTGACGGAATTGAGGAAATAGTTGGAATCGCTCGTTCCGGCTTCATCGTGGAACTCGACGAGCTGCCGAAGCCACTCGTAGTCGCGGGCATCTTTGGACGGCGTGATGTTGCCTTCCTTGTATTTCCAATGCGCCGCGATGCCTTCCTCGGCCACCTGATCCATCTCGTACGTGCGAATCTGGACTTCAAAATGTTCCCTCTCGGGGCCGATGACGGATGTATGAAGAGAGCTGTACTGATTGGCTTTCGGGCGCGAAATATAGTCTTTAAAGCGGTTCTCGACGAGCGTCCACATGCCGTGGACGATGCCGAGCACGTGGTAGCATTCGGCCTTGGTGTTGACGATGACGCGGAATGCAATGATGTCGTGGAGATTCTCGAAAATACCGTCGCTTCGCTTGAGTTTTCGATAAATGGAATAAATGTGTTTGACGCGTCCCTTGAGTTTGAAATCTGTAATGCCTTCGGCAATCAGCGCGTCGTGGAGAATGCCTTTAACGCGCTCGATATAGTCGTGTTTGTCCTGCATCAGGTGCTCAATTTTTTCAGTGAGTTCCGCATATTCCTCGGGATGGAGGTATTTGAGGCAGGTGTCCTCGAGCTCGGCCTTCATCCATTCGATGCCGAGACGGTTGGCAATGGGGACGTAAATATCGAGTGTTTCCTGGGCAATGGCGGCCTGTTTGTCCGGGCGCATGTGCTGCAGGGTACGCATGTTGTGGACGCGATCGGCGAGTTTGATGAGAATGCACCGCAGGTCACTGTTCATCGCGAACAGCATCTTGCAGAAGTTTGCGGCCTGCCGTTCCTCTTTGGATGTGAACTGATATTTGTCGAGTTTTGTCAGGGCATCGACGAGGTTGGCGATTTCGATCCCGAAAGCCTCGATGATATCGTGGTGTGTCGTTTCGGTATCTTCGACGACATCGTGCAGCAGGGCGGCACAAATGCTGGCTTCATCGAGCTTGAGCTGCGTGACGAGCGTGGCCACGCCGACGGGGTGAATGATGTAGGGTTCACCTGATTTCCGGCGCTGCAGAAGATGCTTGTCGTAAGCGTATTCAAACGCCCGTCGAATGAGCGCTTTGTCGGCATCGGGGTGATAGCTCACGAGCCGCCCGACAAGGCTGTCATACATCTTTTCAATATTGACTCGCTCGTTTTTGATGACGTCGATATCAACGGAATTATCATTCAGACGCTGGATTTGCTCGGGGGTAAGCTGCCATTCGGTCATCGCGGTGAACCTTTTGTGGTGTGAGGCCAAACCCCGTTTCCCATAAGTGGCTTGGGGACCCAAAATCCCTTAGTGAAGGTTTTGCCTCGATAAAAAATTACAGGTCGAAACTGTTGCCATTGCTTGAGGACATGGCTTTCATGCGATCGAGTCTCGATTGTCCTTCTTTGAGAATTTCGGAATTGTCGAGTTTGACAAAGCCGAGGACGTCGCCTTCTTTGCATCCGTCGGGAAGCAGGCAACTCGGAATTTCGACCATGGTGCCTCCGAATTCGACGCGTGCGATTTTGTCTGAAATGCTGTCAATAACGATACGCATAAAATACTCCTTTTGTTGTGAAAGAAAGCGCCAAAAAAATGGCGCATAAAATGCGCCGTAAATTTACAATTGAAAGAAGAAAGGCTCAAATTTGCAAGGTTATGATTGAGCCTTTGGTTTGGGTCGGCACGCCTATTGACATACGGCGT
>JAZODZ010000056.1:0-6696 GCA_045597285.1 Myxococcota bacterium | reverse complement strand
ATCGGGAACGGCGGCATTGTCTGCCGGATTGTCAACTGGCGGAACGGCTTCGGCGTCTGTTGCCGTGGCGTCTTCGACGATTTCATACGAGACTTTGAGTTCGTATGGTTTCAGGCAGTCATCGCCGTCGCCTGTTACCGTGAGGTAATAGACGCCTCCGGGGGCATCGAGGGCCATGCGGACAGGTCGCGAACGCTCGCTCTTGAGCATTGATACTTCGTAGCCGTCGTGGTCTTCGAGGCGAAGCTGGAGCGTCGAGACATAGCCGCCTTCGACATCAATGCTCAAATGCCCCATTTTCGCCGTTTCTGGCAATTGAATGCGGTAGATGTCGACGTCATCGGCCGGGAAAATATGGCCGAACAGGGACAGGCCGGGTTCGAGCAGTGTCGCCATATCTTTGGTGTGATTTGGCTCGCGTTCCACGCGCCCGGCGTCTTCGGAATCGATGCCGATGCGATAATTGAGAGGCCATGTGGCAGTGCCGGGAATGACCTTGACCCAGACCGAGCCTTGTTCCTGCGCTGTCACATCGCAGGCCGTCATATCGACGATTTGAACGTCATTCCGGGCCGACCCATCGGCCGACAGAATCTGGAGTTTTGCCTGTCCGGTCTGCGGTCCCGAAAGGCGTATGCGGTGAACGCGATCAGCCCCGGAAATGATGCGGAAAATATCGATATCGGCATCGTCCAATAGCGAAAATTCGAGGTTTTGCGTGTCGCCCTGGAGGAGCTGCGCACGATCGATCGTGTTGTTGGGTTCGACTTCATCGGGGACTTTTTCGAGCGCGTTCACGGTCATGACATAGCGGTGTGGAGCCTTCAAATCTTCGAGGCTCTTGATGCGGATGTGGACGCTTTGCATTTCGGGCAGCAGGACGTCTGTCTTGAGCAGCTGTGCATTTTTCGAGACCTGTGACCACAACACTTTGTCGCGTTGTTCGACGGCCACTTCGTGCGCACCGTCGGGGAGCTCGATCGAAACAGTGCAGGCCGTCGTCAGTGGCAGATGGAAATAATCGACGTCGCCGCGTGGGAACAGAACGCCTTCAATCGTCTGCCCGGCACTAATCTGCATGGCTTCGGGGCGTTCGTCGTTGATTTCGGCCTCGACGACCGCGCCTTCGCGTTCGGGCAGTACGCGTGATACGACAACGCGGTATTTCACGGCCTCGGTGGCCCCGGAACGCGCCTTGACGGTCAGGTAGCCGCCCTGTGGCGTCAGTCGCAGGTTCGTCAGGACTTCGGATTCTCCGGCAACGCCGTTGTCGAAATAACGTCGTGTCTGCTCGGTGCCGGCGGGCGAAAAATCGGCCTGAACGTCGAACTTGCTTTCCGGCGTAATCATGATGTCGCCGATCGTCCCGCTTTTGGCTTTGATACGCCAGACGTCGACATCGCCGGGTTCAAGCGAGCCTGCCCATTGAATCATGTCTCCGCCAAGCGTCACATCGACGGCTTGAAGGAACGTGTTGTTTGGCTCGACATCGAGGCCTTCCTGCACGGATTCCTGAATCGGCGGCGGTGCCATATTCTTCAGACCGGACGGGCGTGGCTCGTCTTTTTTGCCGCTGCATCCCATCATGCCCGCGCATATCATCAGCGCGACAGGCACCATCAGACGTCTGTTCATATCTGTCTCCAAAAACAAATATAGCGCCCGCTTTTGCGCAGACGCTATATCTCAGTCGATTACTTTGACTTACTTGGCTTTATATCTTTTGACGAGTTCGTCGGTGATGTCGAATGACTGTTTGTAGAAAACGACGCCGCCTTCATTGCGTTCCAAGAGCAGGTCGATCTTGCGTTCATTCGCGATGTCCGTTGCAATTTTCGTCATCTTTTTCTGAACTTCGCCGAGAAGTTTGGCCCGCATTTCGAGCATTTCCTGTTCGTACTGCTGCATTTCTTTCTGAATTTCGAGCACGGCAGTCTGATATGCCTGCATCTTTTCGCGCAGTTTGTCTTCGCTCAGGACGGCCTGGTTATCTTTAATTTCCTGCTGCATGGCGAGCAGTTTCTTCTCGGAAGCCTTGAGCTTGCTCTGACGTGTTTCGGCTTCAGTCTTCAGCTTTTTCAGAACGCCGTCTGATTCGGTCTGTTCGACTGCGCCCATCATGTCGACGACGCCGACGACAACTTCAGCCATCGCATTGGCGGCATAACCAAACATCAGTCCCGTGGCAAGAAGGCCTGAAAGCAACCATTTTTTCATTTTTTTCTCCTGATTATTGCGGATAAATCCCGAATCTCTTCATGTTGCGTGTGGTTTTGAGACACACAAAAACTCGCTAACGATAAAGTCTTAGGCACGAAAAATCAAGCATTCTCCGCGTCCTTGTCTCTAAAAACATCGCTTTTTTACCCGTTTATTCCAAATAACGCTTTTTTTTCGGGTGAGCACCTATGCCTGACGGCATACGGTGCCCATTGCGCCGTGCTATTGCCGCGTGGCAATACGCCCGGCGGTTTATTTTGTGTGCATCTTAACCGACATTGACGACGATATCGTCTTCCGTGTTGGGAAGGCCGTCGGAACCTGACGAATAGAGTTTAATCTTGTTGCCGGTTTTTTCGAAGTTATACGGATTGCCCCACGGATCATCGGGAACTTCGTTGATAATCGGGCGGTTGTTGGGCGTGCTGACCAGATCTTCAAGTTTTTCGGGGAATTTTTTGTAATATAGGCGATAGGCTTCGCAGTTCTGCTTGAGCGATTTGAGCTGTGTCTCGGCGAGCCCGTCGTTGGCCTGATCTGCCTGCCCGATGACGTTCCAGCCGATCAAGCCCATGATGGCAACCATCAGCGTGACGACGATCATGATTTCAATAAGGGTCATGCCTTTGCGGGTTGCAGAATTCTTTTTGAGCTCCGCGAGAACTTTTTCAAATGATTTCATATTTTTCTCCAATCAGTGCGCCTTCGCGCTCGTTGTTATTTCAGTGCGATGACGCTTTATAGAACGCCATCTTTTGTCTCTTATATTCCATTATGTCGGGTATGTCGCCTACATAAACAGAGGATTTAGGATTTAGGATTTAGGATTTAGGTTGCATCAACCGAACCCGTCGCTGAGCTGCATGATCGGGAGCATGATTGCGAAAACGACGAAACCGATCGTACCGCCCATGACGACGATCATCAACGGCTCGAGCATTGTCGTGAGTGCATCGACCTTGACGCCGACCTGTTCTTCGTAGTTATCGGCGACCGAGTTGAGCATTTCTTCGAGTCGTCCGGCCTTTTCGCCCACGGTGATCATGTGAATCATGAGCGGCGGGAACTCACCGGAACGCTTTAACGGCAAGGCGAGCGTTTCGCCTTCCTTAATGCTGTCGTGGGCGTTTTCGACGACTTTGGCGAGTACTTCGTTGCCGAGAACTGCCTTAACGATGTCGAGTGCCTTGAGGAGCGGGACGCCGCTGGCGAGCAATGTCGAGAGTGTTTTGGCGAATCGGGATATCGAGACCATTCGGATCAGGCCGCCGAAGAGGGGCACTTTCAAAACAATGGTATCCCACTGCATTTTGCCTTTCGGCGTCGATGTCCATTTTTTGAACGCTAACGCAAGCCCAATGACGATGAGGATGATGAGCCACCAGAAATGGTTGACGAAGTCCGTCGTCGCAAGCAGAAATTTTGTGATGCCAGGGAGGTCTTTTTTCTGCTGATCGAAGAGCTTTGTGACGCGTGGAATGACGAAAACGAGGAGGACGATCATGAGCAGGATGCCGATGACGATCATGATCAACGGGTAGACCATGGCACCGGTCACGCGCGATTTGAGGCGGAGCTGGCTTTCGAGAAATCCTGTCAGACGTTCCAGAACGATATCGAGGCTGCCGGACGATTCGCCGGCGCGGATCATGCTGATATAAAGCGTGTCAAAGATCTTGGGATAATCGGCCATGGCGTTGGCAAGGCTCGAACCTTCACTGACTTTGCCCTTGATATCGATCAGTGCGGTTTTGAGTGTTTCGTTCTCAGCCTGATCCGCGAGGGCGTTCAAACATTCGACGAGAGGGATCTGCGCCTTCGTCAATGTGCAGAAAGAACTCGTAAAGTCCTTGATATCCTGTTTGGAAACGCCAGAGCCAATCTTAATCTGTTTGAAACCACCGCTTTCGGCGGCTTTGGCACCCGTTTTTTCCTTGCATTCGCTCAGATAGACGCCGGTCTTCATCAAGGCTTCGCGAAGCGCGGCCTTGGTCGGCGCATCTTTTGTACCTGTAACGGTTTTGCCTATCTTGTTCAGGCCTTTATACTCGTAAAGCGGCATAGGAAATCATCGTGATAAGGGGTGAATAATCGTCCTGGAAAACGTTTCCAGGAATGCGGTGTTTTATACGCAATGCGCGAAATGATCAATCTGCGGAATCCTGTGTGACGCGCAAAACTTCCGGAATGCTTGACTGTCCGCAGAGAACTTTGGCAATGCCGTCTTCGCGAAGGTTCGTCATGCCATTTTTAACCGCCTCATTCTTGATCGTGCTGGCATCGGCTCGCTGCATGACGAGTCGGCGAATGGCATCCGTGATGACCATCATTTCGTAAATGGCGGTTCGGCCCTTGTAGCCGGAATTGTTGCATTCCTTGCAGCCGCAGGGCTTGTAGATAATGCCGCCTGCGGCGGCCAGCTGGGCCGGCGTAATGCCGATTTCGGCCAATTCTTCCCGCGATGGTTCGTAGGGAATTTTGCAGAATGGGCAGAGGCAGCGGATCAGTCGCTGTGCCATCGAGAGCTCGAGGGAAGAGCTCACGAGGAACGGTTCGACGCCCATATCGATGAGTCGCGTAAATGCACCGGCCGCGTCGTTCGTATGAAGCGTCGAGAACACGAGGTGGCCTGTCAGAGCGGCCTGAATCGCGATTTCTGCGGTTTCCTGGTCACGGATTTCGCCGACCATGATGACATCGGGATCGTGTCGGAGGTAACTGCGCAGGCCGCTCGCGAACGTCAGTCCGATCTTTGCGTTGACGGGCATCTGGCTGATACCGGCGAGCTGGTATTCGACAGGATCTTCGACCGTGAGGATGTTTTTATCCGGCGTGTTAATGCGGTTAAGGCAGGCATAAAGCGTCGTCGATTTACCGGAACCGGTAGGCCCTGTGACGAGGACAATGCCGTGCGGCTGGGCAATGGCGTGGGTGATAATGCGATAATGTCGTTCGTTAAAGCCGAGATCTTTCAGGTCGCGAAGAATGGCCTGCTGGTCGAGAAGACGCATTGTGACGCGTTCGCCATGCACGGCAGGTGCCGTCGCGACACGGACGTCGATATCGCGACCGCCGATTTTGAATCGGATTCGACCGTCCTGGGGAACGCGCTTTTCGGCGATGTTCAGGTTCGACATGATCTTGACGCGGACGATGATCGCGCTGTGGAAGCGCTTGGGAGCTCGTGCCACTTCTTTTAGGACGCCATCGACGCGGAATCGGATGATGACGTTTTCTTCGGCCGCCTCGATGTGAATATCGGAAGCATGTTCTCGCATGGCCTGCTGGAAGACCATGTTCATGAGCTGAATGATGGGGCCTTCGTCATCGCTTGCGGCCTGGTTGAGAATATCCTCGATTTTTTCGACTTCTTCTTCTTCGGCTGGCTTTTTGGAATCGAGGTCACCGACCATGTTGGTCAAGTCGCCGCGTTTGTCAAAAATGCCTGTAATCAAGGCTTTTACAGCAGCTTGCGGGGCGAGTACCGTGACGGGTTCGCATCCCGTCAGGGCACGGATGAAGTCAATGCCGTTGATATTGAGCGGATCGGTGATCGCCGTGACGACGTAATTACCTCGCTTTTGATACGGGATAATGAGTTCTTTCATGGCGACGGCATAGTTATAATCCTTCGAGAGGGTTAAATCCGCCTGTTCGAGATCGAATTTTTCCCAGACTTCGATGCCGTACTGAATGCCGAGTGCGCGAATGACGTCGATTTCCTTGGCATATTTCGCTTCGATGAGGAGTTCTCCGAGGCGCTTTTCGGGGTTCTCTTTTTGCGCTTCAAGGCATTCATTTAACTGGTCACGGGTAATCAAGCCGTGGCTCATCAGGATATCACCGAGTTTACTTCGTCCGAACATATCGCCTCTTTTTGAAGAAATAACAGAAAAACAGAGCCTAAAACAAAGTCACCGCACTCCACACGGGAACACGGTGATTTCGATAGAAGTAATGAAATTTTATTGAAAAATATTCGGAAAAAAGCCGATTAATTGCCTCCGCCGCCACGACTGCCGCCGCTGGGTCTCATGCCTCCGCCGCCCATGCCGCCACGGCCGCTACCGCCGCCGGGTCTCATGCCTCCGCCGCTGGGTCTCGAACCGCTGTTGCCGCCGCCCATGCTGCCGCCGCCAGGTCTCATGCCTCCACCGCCGCCCATGCTGCCAAACGACCCGCCGCTCGTCGTATAACCGTCGCTGAAGCCGTCCGGAAGTTCGATCCCTTCCTCATCTGACGTCATTTCCACGATATTCTGCGCTTCGCGGATGGCATTCATCTCGCTTTCTTTTGCATCGATCGCCTGACGGATGGATTCGAGAAGGCCGTGTTTTTTATCGTAATCGACGCTGCGCGTGTAATTCATGTCTTTGCGGCCGAAGAAGGCCACGAATTCATCGCGTTCGGCCTGTTTGCGCTTCGTGATCTTGTCGAGATCGGCGCTGCTTTCGATGATGTAAGGCGTCAGCAAAA
>JAZODZ010000055.1:0-3432 GCA_045597285.1 Myxococcota bacterium | reverse complement strand
TCATATATGCATTGTACATGGGAAATGTCCAAGAAAATAGATGTGAGGTTATTTATGATGCAATAAATATGATTGATAAATACTACGACTTGTCACAATTAAAGGAATATGCGAACAATCAACTACCAGATTTTGATACATTTTTAAAATCATGGATTGAATTTTTAATAAACTCAAATAATTTTTACGACAATCGTCATTTGTTTCAAGCACAATCATTGATAGATGATATAGACTTCCTCATTTCAAATGCGAAGAAACATCTTTGTGACCAGCCAGAGTTCATGCTTCATATTTTAGAAGATCATCAGAATGCAGATGCGATTAAATTATTTAATGCAGGTGATTATGCTTTGAAACACTTCCGAGTCACCGACAAGACTTCATATATTATTCGCTCTGAAATCGCGCTTGCAGTATCCCAAATTGCGTCGAACAGTAATCAACCAGATAGAGTGCATGACTGCTGGATAGAGACATTTCGTTCTGTCCCTAATGTTGTCAATTTTCTTCGCCTTCGATTCCTGTTACCAGACTATTTCAAACACAGCGATTGTGTAAATACCATTATCAACGAACATCCAAGACATGACAGGGTTATTGATTTTTTTAATGGAGAGTTTGGCATTTTACCGGACGGTTCAGATACTAATCATTCCTATTTGAAAAGCGTATCAAAAATTAATAAAGAGGTTATTGCCTTGTTCATTCTTCTTCTCTCAAAGTCAGACGATCTTTCTGATGAAATGTTTGTTCTTGTGAAATTATTTACGGAATCGTATAAGATTGACTTCAAAGAGTTATATAAAGGAAGTAATGAACCAACAGAACCGAATGAGTGTGTTCCAGTCTTTTGGAAATTGTTTAAAAAGTGGAAGTTAGATTATATTATTTCTGACGATATAGCCAAGAAGTGGTTAATTGCAATCGAATATTGGATTGATAATTATGTTTCGTCTATATTGAAAGATTTACGTAGAGGTGAATATGCATTTTGCGCTTCTTTCATTGCTGGATATGCAAGTATTATGGAGTTTATGGAGAATCGTTCTAAGCAACAGATCATGTTACAGTATAAGAAAAAGTATTCTCGCTATCCCGCATTTCACAGAGAACTGCGAGCAATGGGAATGAAAGACAAATAGTATCGCGAGCCGTATGCGCTCAGCCGTCCGGAACGGCGGCAAGCGTTGGTGTATCGGCGGTAATGCCGCAAATGTCCGAAGAACGTAATTATATCTATTTTTTAATATCCGGAAGTTTACAGTTCGATGTGAAATAGCTATATGCATATTCAAAATTTTGAATTGCGGCTTCGACATCTTTTGGATCTAGTTCGGTTTTTTCACTGTATAATTCTTTCTTAAATATTTCTACAATTTCAAACAGATTTTTTAATAGCAGCTCAGGGCTTTGTAAAACCTTTTTGCCTTTCTCATTCGGACATTGAGCGTACATCTTGACAATTTCAGAAACATGCTCGCTGATCATTTTAATATGATCGCTTTTGGTATGCATGGCGATATAGGCTGTCTGAAACTGTAGTTTCATGATTTCATCTTGTGTAACAGCCTCTTCTTTTAATATTGTATATAAAGCCTGTAAAAACTCCTGATAAATTCTGAGTTTTTCTTTAAAGATTTCTGCGTTTCTTTCTCTGGTGATGTCCTGGCTGGATTGGCTGTTGAGCAGAAGGTTTGTAATGATAATTGTAATAATGACCCCCAGAATGGCAGAAAACATCTGAAACCAGAGGTCAGCTTCAGAAAATAACCGAAAAGCAACGGCTATGACACAAGCGATGATTCCAAGTGCGATGGATATGTTGATGTTTTTCGATACTTTCACGGCTTTTCTTGAATTCCTTTGGATGGTTAGTTTTTTCTGGGCTTATTATATATGATTTTGAACCGTCGCCTATCTGCGGCATGTTCTCACATCGCAGTGTGTAAACTGCGATGTCATAATGAATTATCAGAGAACACGCATGGTGGCAAATTTAGCATTCGCGAGCCGTATGCGCACAGACCGCGTAGCGGGCGAGCACATAGGCGAGCGCAGAGGGCGTATCGTCCCCGGATAGAGACGCGCGCTCTGCACGTCTCTATCCGGGAACGATAGCCCGAAAGGCGAGGCGTATTGGCGTAGCCAATAGCCGAGCATAGTTGAGAAAATTCAGTACAAACAACCACGAAATGTGATAGAATGGGTGGGTTGAGAGAGTTCCTCAACGGTTTGCGAGGTTTCGTTATGGTGTGCATGTCAATAAACAGGAACGTTGGCCACCCATGGCTGGATGCAGGTGGTGTGCCTTCCGGTTTAACGTGGCAATCCAGCATACTGCCAGGGGGGACTATATGGCCTTTGGCTGCCTTGCTATGTGCCGTGGGCGGAGATTGTTATTGACCAGAGTTACACGGATTATCGAGGAGTGATGATGGCTAATGCCTTTACTGAAGCGACTCGCGTTCAATTAACTGCATTGTTACATCTGACCAGAATTGGCTATACCTATATGGGGAAGCCACATCAGAATGAAGAAGTGGTGCACGACGAGGCAACCAACATCATTTTGCCCTTCTTTGAGCAACAATTTCAGAAATTGAACCCTAAGGCCCAGGTGAGTGCCCAGTCCGTTTTAGCTGATATTCGCAAGGAGCTCGATGACGATGACCTTGGAAAGCAGTTTTATCGACGGTTGGTTGTCACTTCGCCCATTAAGTTGATCGATTTTGAGCGCCCGGAGAATAACGTTTTTCATTGCACGGCCGAGATGCCATGCGTGAACGGGAACGAAAGTTTTAGACCGGATATCACGCTGTTTATCAATGGTCTGCCCCTCGTATTTATCGAAGTCAAAAAGCCGAACAATACCAACGGGATGGTTGCCGAAAGCAAACGCCTGAACCTCGAACGATTTCCAAATAAGAAATTCAGGCGTTTCATCAACATGACGCAGCTGATGATTTTTTCCAACAATATGGAATACGATGCCAAAGGTGGAGTGACTCCCATCGAAGGGGTGTTTTATTGTACGGCTGCACGCACACAGGCTCAATTCAACTGTTTTCGCGAAGAAAATCCAAAGCGCCAGTCAATAGCACCATTCAACAAAACCTTTAATTATGCTCCAATCAATGATACCACCGAGATGATGGTTCTGCGCCAATTCAATGTGCCGGAACTCAGAAACAATCCAGAATACAACACCAATAAAGACGTGAATACACCAACCAATCGCGTACTCACGTCGATGGTTAGTCCCGAGAGACTTCTGTATTTGCTTCGATATGGCATAGCATATGTTCACGATGAAAGAGAGGAAAATGGCCAGATTCAGACCCGAGATGAAAAGCATATCATGCGCTATCCGCAGTTATTCGCATCAAGAGCCATTTTGGAAAAACTCGATAAGGGACAAAAGTCTGGTAT
>JAZODZ010000054.1:0-2774 GCA_045597285.1 Myxococcota bacterium | reverse complement strand
TGAGCCAGCCGGCTGCGTTTCCGGCTTCTTGGTACAGCCGATCATCGCAAGCGTAAATGACAAGGCAATAACAGTAAATGTGATGTGTTTCATTTGTTTCCTTTCATGACGCGGGAATGACAGCAATCTTTTTGATTGCATTCCGCGTCTATTTTGGCCTGTTCATACCGCGACTTTGGGGAAATGGCGAGCGCTTTGTTTTGCGCGGGCTATCGGCTGCGCCGATACGCCCCGCGTTGGTGCGCTATTGCATACGCGCACAAGAGACGTGCGGACTGCACGTCTCTATCCAGGTTTTATGCGCTCGTCTATGCGCCGTTGGCGCATACGGCTCGCCGGTGCGGCTATCGCTACGCGATACGCCACACGTGCCGTGGGATAAAAAAATATGCACAACAAGTTGACTCATATAAACCCGTGCTTAATCTGAGCCGCCGTTTTGGGACTGCTTGAAAAAGCAATCTGTATTTCACACGAAAAGAGTCATCGAAATGGCAAAAGATTATTACGAGATATTGGGCGTCGGCAAGGATGCCGATGAAAAGGAAATCAAGAAAGCGTACCGCAAACTGGCAATGCAATGGCATCCGGATCACAACCAGGGCAACCCGGAAGCCGAAGTCAAATTCAAGGAATGTTCGGAAGCCTATGAAGTTCTGAGCGATCCCGGCAAGCGCCAGATCTATGATCAGTATGGCGAAGAAGGCCTGAAGGGCCAGGGTTATGCCGGCCCGAACATGAACGATATCTTTAGCAATTTTGGAGATATTTTCGGCGGCGGCATGGGCGGTCTGTTCGGATCGCTCTTCGGCGGCGGCGGTCGTTCCGGAGGTCCCGAGCGCGGTGGGCATCTTCGTTACGACATGCAGATCAGCTTCGAGGAAGCCGTCAAGGGAACGAAGAAAGACATCGAGATCGAACGCCTCGAAGAATGCGACGAATGCCGCGGTTCCGGTGCCGCAAAGGGTGCCAAGAAAGCGACGTGCGCCACGTGTCACGGTTCCGGTCGCGTCCAGATGCGCCAGGGAATGTTTGCGATTCAGACGACATGCCCGCAATGCCACGGTGCCGGACAAAATATTGACAAGCCCTGCACGCGATGCGAAGGCACGGGCCGCGTGAACAAAAAACGCACCGTCGCCGTCAAGATACCTGCCGGTGTCGATGACGGTTCGAGACTACGCATCCGCGGCGAAGGCGAAGCAGGTACGCAGGGCGCTCCCGCCGGCGATCTCTATGTCTATCTGTCGGTCAAGCCCCACAAAACGATTCAGCGCGATGGCGTTGACCTCTACTGCGAAAAGAAAATCCACGTCGCACAGGCCATCCTCGGCTGCGAGCTCGAAATCGAAACACTCGAGGGCAACAAAACCATTACCGTCGAGCCCGGCACACAGCCCGACACACAAATCAGAATCAAAGGTGCCGGCGTCCCGCGCCTCGGTACTTCCGATGAAAAGGGCGATTTCATCGTCATCATCAAAATCGAAATCCCGACAAAACTCAGTTCCGGCGAGCGCAAGCACATCGAGGAATTTGCCCAGTCGCAGGGCGTCGAATTCGTCCCCGAAAAGAGCTTTTTCCAGAAAATGAAGGATAAATTCTCTGAATAATCCTCGCAGCGATAGTAATAAACGATATCAGATCTCAAAAGATCCTTTGAAATACAGGTTCTTTGTCTAGTGTTTAATTTGCAAACCCGGTTGAACCCCTACGGGGTTCGAATTTGAAGGTAGGCATTGATCCCCCGGTAGGCGCTACGCGCCAACCGGGGGCTACAAAACTGGAAGCCCTACGGGCTTCTCTGTTCTCTCGAGGTAAGAATACTCAAGAAAGATTAGCAGGTCTGAATCGATTTTTAAAACTCTTTCAATCCGTTTGTATTAAGCGTAAAAAAGCGCGTTTTCATGCACCGCATTGGGTGCCTTTCAAGGAGAAATTCATGGTCAGCTACAAAGAACTCGGTCTCGTCAATACTCGCGAAATGTTTGCCAAAGCCGTTGCCGGCGGCTATGCCATTCCCGCGTTTAACTTCAACAACATGGAACAGCTCCAGGCCATTATCATGGCTTCGGCCGAGACCAAATCCCCGGTGATTCTGCAGGTTTCCAAGGGTGCCCGCAACTACGCCAACCAGACACTGCTCCGTTACATGGCCGAAGGTGCCGTTCAGTACGCCAAAGAACTCGGCTGGGAAAATCCCCAGATCGTCCTTCACCTCGACCACGGCGACAGCTTCGAGCTCTGCAAGAGCTGTGTTGACACAGGATTCTCGTCGGTCATGATCGACGCCTCTGCCCTACCCTACGAAGAAAACATCGCACTCACCCGCAAAGTTGTCGAATACGCACACGCCCATGACGTGACCGTCGAAGCCGAATTAGGTGTGCTCGCCGGCGTCGAAGACGAAGTTGCCGCCGAAGAATCCCACTACACGCGCCCCGAAGAAGTCATCGACTTCGCCACGCGCACGGGCTGCGACTCGCTCGCCATTTCCATCGGAACATCGCACGGTGCCTACAAATTCAAACCCGAACAGTGCACCCGCGATCCCAAGACCGGCCTGCTCGTTCCTCCTCCTCTCGCCTTTGACGTTCTCCACGAAATCGAAAAGAAACTTCCTGGTTTCCCCATCGTTCTTCACGGTTCTTCGTCCGTGCCTCAGGAATACGTCAAAATCATCAACGAACACGGCGGCAAACTCCCCGATGCCGTTGGCATTCCCGAAGAACAGCTCCGTGAAGCCTCGAAATCGGCCGTTTGCAAGATCAACA
>JAZODZ010000053.1:0-2858 GCA_045597285.1 Myxococcota bacterium | reverse complement strand
GGCGGTATCGCAATGCTGTGCGGTGACAACGCATTCGGATCCTGGACATTATACGTAAAGCCCGTGTTCAGCGCCTTGATGTTGCGGTTCTTCGGCCACTCAAAGATCTCGAAATCCTCCGATGGCACAATGGTAAGTTTGTGCTGGGATTCCGAAATGGAATCGAGGTACCCCGATGCGGAAAACTTCAATGCCAAAGTCCCGCGCCAGGCCAGACCGTCCAGTTCCGTTCTGAGAGCATGCGGAATAGCCTCGAAAAGAACCTGCATTTTTTGTGTCGGCACATCGACATAAACCGTGAAAAACTTGTCCGAAAGCGTCGATTTTGCGCCTTTTTTCTGCACGCGAGGCACCTTGTCGAGCTTGACACCGAGGTGAATATCTGCGCCAGAAGTCTTCAAATCAACGGTTTTAATATCAAACGTGTGTTCCGCAAAGTTCGCCGTCAGACTCGTCCCGAGCGAACCGCTTATCGTCGTCGGCTCGCGGCTTATCCTGTCCTGTCGAAGAACGAAGTTGTTCACGTTCAGAAGCGAATCGATATCGAGCTGGCTCTGCTTCTGATTGTAATGATAATCCACCGTCGCCTCAAACACGGCATTGTCGAGTTCAACTGTCGGAATCATGCGCATCAGCATGGACGGATCTGCGACTTTCGCATTCTTTTCCTGGATGACGGCCTGAACGGTTTTCAACGTTTTTCCGCTCCTGAGGGGATGGATCACGAGGCGTCCTTTTAAGTCTTCTCCCGGCAAATCATACGCGCCGGAAAGCTCGATCGATGTCGATACGGGTTCGGAAAGGCCGAATTCCAACCGATAATCGAGAACCTTGCGAATGCTCCGATATCCGACTTCGAGCTCGACATCCTTCATGCTGAAAGACGCAATCCCGTTGTTTAAATCCTCTACACTGACCGCCCCGTTCGTAATAAACATGCGCTGTGAAAAGAAATAGTCGCGTGGATTGAACTGGACCTGTTCCGCCACATTTTTCAGGGCCGCTTCGGCCGCCGCCTGGCCGACATTTTCCGAACCTTCGGCAGCCGCTTTCAAAGCTGCCTCAGCTGCCACGGTTGCGACTTCGGCTGCCGCTTCGCCTAATTTCTTAGGAATCGCCTCTTCGGCACTTTCTATCACGCCGAAAGTCGCGGCCGCACCTTTTGCCCAGTTGACCAGAGAAGAACCATCTGCGCCGATGTAATCGTGAATCTCCGGTTTGGTGACTTCGATTTCTTTCAGGTAAACACCGGCGACTTTTGTCGGTGGAAGCGTCATCAAGCGAGCGCGAATATTTTCGGCTGCAAAAAGCTGCTTACCGGCAGGAGTGACGGAAAGGCCGTCGATTTCAACCGTTGTCGGCAGCACAAGCCGCACCTTGTCAAACCCAACCGACAGTTCGCGAAGAAATTCGGGAACCGTCTGTTTCTCCGACTGCGGGACCGTGACCGAAACCGTGCCGTCATGCCCATTCTTGACGCGTCCGGACAGACCGCTGCGATACATCGTCGGCGTTCCGTTCTCGACCAGGAGAGCCGATACACCGGCTTCTATCGCATACGTGCCATCATCCGCTTGATTCACAAAAACGTGTTCACCCGACACGGCACCGACTTCAACCGACTTGCCCAGCTTCATCGTCGGCATCGTGACAGAAACCTCTTTAACGCTGATTTCGGGAAATGGCGTCACATATTTCTTCCATGCGGGTGCTTCCTTCACCTCCGAAGGCGTCTCATCCTCTTTCTTTCGCAGCTTATTCAGAACATCGTCAAAATTCGTCTTTCCGTCGCTTGTACGAAGCGTAATTTCGAGTCCGTCTACGTCTATCGAAGCGATCGAAAAATCGCCGACAGGAAGGCCGGAAAGGCTAATCTTAACATCGTCAAAAGCCACGCCTACGCGTTCGGGATGATCGACATCCGAAATCGTCAGCCGACTGACTGCAACACTCTTTAATCCTCGAAGGCTGACATCGGACATTTCGATATGGCGGCCCGTTTTGGCTTCCGCCTGCTCGAGCATTGCGTTTGCCTTGCGCTCGATCACGCCGGGAATCACAAAAAATCCAACGACGCTTATCACGACAATGACGCACGCCACTATTATCAAAACCAGCCGTACACGCCTG
Source organism: Myxococcota bacterium (assembly GCA_045597285.1). Taxonomy (GTDB): domain Bacteria; phylum Myxococcota_A; class Bradymonadia; order UBA4248; family UBA4248; genus UBA4248. Next base: position 728 of record JAZODZ010000053.1, on the reverse strand, counting down.
ATATTTACTGCCATCTGATGGTCTCCGTGGAATGGGGCTTTGCCTCTGATTCAGAATGGAACAAATCCATTCTGAGCTAACATATCATAAAAATCGAAGGCTATGTTATTTTCCCATTCAGGACCAGATTTGGAATCTCAAAATCATCGAGATTTGCGGGAGTCACGGGCTTTTTGCCGCTCGCGTTGTCTGATTGGTTTGTTTCACCAATCAGACATTAATAAAAAGATTATTCTGCAGCGTCTTCTTTCTCAGCCGCCTCTGCCTCTGCCGCATCTTTTGCAGCAGCTTCTGCTATGGCTTTTTCGGATTCCAGTTTTGCCAGCGTCTCCCGGAGTTCTTCGACTTCACGGCGCGTCGCAAGACCGAGTTTGTCAGCAAGACCAGCCTTGAAACAATCACTCATGGCCTGCGCTTTGTTCAGAGCACTCAGACCGACTTCCATCGCCTTCTGAGCCTGCGGGGAAGACAGAATCTGGCTCGCTTTTTCGGATTCCAGAATCTTCATGCCCTGGGAAAGGACCTTGTCGAGGATTGCGCTGATTTCTTTCTTCATATCTGTACTCCTGCAAAAAATATTAAAATTTGACCGCCCTTCATAGCGATCACATAATTTGCCTTTTTATCACGCTTCTCGGATTTTTAATACAAAAAATGACGCAGTGCAACATAAAAAATTGCGCGGCGTATCGCGCATGCGATAGCCGCGCCGGCGAGCCGTATGCGCC
>JAZODZ010000052.1:0-2103 GCA_045597285.1 Myxococcota bacterium | reverse complement strand
AGCATATTGCCCCAACACTACCGGACCAAAGGCGCGAACTTCCGTAAGATTTTGCGAAAACTCTGCACTCGCCTGAACAATCTTTTCCTCCCATCCAAAACCCTCCAACGTGCCAGTGATTGTAACAATATATGTCCCATTAGCTTTATATTGATGCGCAAGAACTTTACATTCCTTGAGTTCTTCAGAAGCCTTATCGCCCCAGTCAATCTTAAAATCGCATTTTTTGGCCCCTTTCGTGGGTAATATAAGTGTATTTTTTGAATCTTTCTTAATATTCCATACCGTCACGAACGCATCTGGAGCACATCTGCCATCCGCACGGCAGATGTAGTGATAAGTCCCGTCATTAATACATTGGTCATCAGATATACATCTGGTCGAACACTTATAGCCGATAAAGCTGTCGCAAAAGCCATCTCCCTCACCTAATTCTGAGTCGCATTCGGCATCTTTACGGCAATCATTACCCAAGTTTGCGGCATTTTCATATTGGTCGTGCAAATGATTGCCATTTGCATCGATTAACGCACATTTGCCTAATCGGCAATATTCGTCAGGTTGACACTTTATATCAGCACAAAGATCGATGCATTCTCCTGCTTTACATTGTTCATTTTGTCCAGTACATTCGACATTTTCGCAGGCTTCTTCACAGTTGCCTGTTTCATCACAACCGTTCTTGCATTTTTCTATACACGAACATCGGCCTGTGCTTTCATCGCAAGATGAGCCTGATACACAACTCGCTTCACACGTACATTTGCTCCCCGTTTCGTCACATCCGCCTTCACAGGTAATCGGACACTTGCACGTTGCACCTACTTCATCGCAACCATTCTGGCAGGCTTCGTCGCATATACATTTACCGCTTTCGGCATTGCCGTTTTTACAATCCCGGCAAGCGCCAGTATTATCGCAATTATTGGGGCATGAACTATGGCATTGGCATTCGCCAGTCTTATCATCGACGCCGTTCAAGCAATTCTCTGATTTAATGCACGAGCCGTCGGCATTGCAACCATTGGCACATGAGTCTGGACAAGTACACGCACCGCTTTGCTCTTGACCATTTTTACAATCCCGGCATACGCCCATTTTATCACAGTTATTGGGGCATGAACTATGGCATTGGCATTCGCCAGTCTTATCATCGACGCCATTTAAGCAATTCTCTGATTTGATACACGAACCGTCGGCATTGCAACCGTTAGCGCATGAGTAAGGACATATACAAGCCCCGCTTTGTTCTTGACCATTTTTACAATTCTTGCATGCCCCCTTTACATCGCAGTTATCTGGGCATGAACTATGGCATTGACAAGCGCCATTCGCATCGACGCCGTTTAAACAATTCTCTGATTTGATGCACGAACCGTCAGCATTGCACCCGTTTTTGCAATTCTCGGAACATCCCGAAACTTTTTCAGCTACACAAACTTTAAGGTCTTCATACGCACTAAAAGAAAATTTATATTCATCAGATTTCAAACACTTGTCGTTGCATAATTGTGAATTTTCATCGCAATCTTTTCGACAAATTCGTTGTTTATCCCCATTCAATGCGCAAATATAATCGACTGGACAATGTTCATTCTTCCTCGCATCCTTGGCATCAGACGAACTCGAATCGGCCTCAACTGGCAAACCATTCTCATATATCGCAATCCAATCCGGACATCGATCGCCATAAACGTCGTTCGAACACGCGGAAGCTAGTAATCCAATAACCAAAAGCGCGAATGGAATACGCCTCATCACAACCTCATACTCGCAATACAAATATTGTTGCCTGAAATGTCCCAACAAAATACCCCTCGTTCATCGAACGAGGATCGTTATTATACCATTTTTTACACGGTATGGTAGCCCATAAACGACAGAATTGCAGTATTCGAGTTAATATTCAGACCTCGCCCCGACGGCGTGGCGTATCGCAACGCGATACGCCGCGCCTACTATATGCCGCTTTATGTCGCCATGAATCGACGTCGTGAACAGCGAATAGAATAAATAATATTAATTGCAATTAAAGTCTAAACCAAGATTACTTATATTAATATTTATCCCTTTCCACTTATTGAGTATTTTACAGTAATTTTC
>JAZODZ010000051.1:0-8412 GCA_045597285.1 Myxococcota bacterium | reverse complement strand
TGACTTTATGCTCAATCAAATCCACAACATGTCCGCTGGTACAACAGTAGACACCTATACCATTGTTAATGCGATGAAAACACTTTTACCCCTCCCGCCGCTCGCCGAGCAACAGCGCATCGTCGACCGCATCGAGCGCCTGTTCGCGAAGCTCGACGAAGCCCGCGAAAAAGCCCAGGCCGTCGTCGATGGCTTCGAAAACCGCAAAGCCGCCATCCTGCACAAGGCGTTTACCGGGGAGTTGACCAGGAAATGGAGAGAGGAGAATAACGCTGACTCACGTCAGTTTTTAGAACAAATTCAATTAAAATTAACTAAACAGAAGAAACACAAACTTGTACAGAATGAGTTTCTTGATAATCATATAAATGCCATTCCCTCAAGTTGGGGTTTTACAAATTTGAATGCTATTGCAAAGCTAATTACAGATGGGGAACACAAGACGCCGAATCGAGTTGATGATTTTTGTGGATACTATCTTCTTTCAGCGCGAAATGTGATTAATGATGGTATTAGATTAGACGATGTTGATTATATTGATGAAAATGAATTTAATATAATTAGCAGAAGATGCAACCCCAAATGTGGCGATATTCTCATTTCATGTTCAGGGAGTGTTGGACGCTGTTGTGTGATTCAGGATAATAATAAATATTGCATGGTTCGTAGTGCTGCAATGGTTTCACAGGATTATTGCAATGCCAGATTTATTATGTATATGATTCAGTCGAATGAAGTACAGGAACAAATTAAACAATTATCCAAACAGACAGCTCAAGCAAATTTGTTTCTTGGAGCTATAGCATCTCTTTACATCCCGCTTCCAACCCGAGAAGAACAGAATTTAATTGTTAACATTGTTGATAGTCTATTCACCCAAGAACGCCGTGCCCAAGACCTTGCCGAATCGGTGATTGCTCAGATCGACGGGATGAAAAAAGCCATACTCGCTCGGGCATTTCGTGGCGAGTTGGGGACGAATGTGCCAGGCGAGGCGGCGTGCGAGGTGTGAATATGCACGGCGTATCGGCGTAGCCGATAGCCGTGCCCGTTCGCCGTATGCGGCAACGCCGCATAGGCGAACAAAACGCGCCGCATTGCGGCGCAACCGCCCGCGCCCCGTAGGGGCGCTTGACATTAGCCGTGGGTCTAGCGCGTAGCGCGTAACCCACGGCACTGGGGCGCGTATGCCGCAGGCATAGCGCCCCACGCACGGCGTATCGGCGTAGCCGATAGCCGTGCCCCAGACATATCAAATTCGTCGGGGCGGAATGTCAATGCTTGAAAAACGGCGTGTGTTGGCGTATGAAGGGCGGCCTCCTTTTCAGAGTTAATTTTGGGAGGCAAGATTAAACAGACAGAGGAAATGAAATATGACGGTACGTGTACGATTTGCACCTTCGCCCACAGGGTTTATGCATCTTGGCAATGCCCGCACGGCCCTTTTTAACTGGCTTTATGCCCGTCACGTCGGTGGCGAGTTCATTCTCCGCATCGAGGATACGGACAGGGAACGCCATACGGAAGCTGCGGTTCAGGTGATTTATGACAGCCTTAAATGGATGGGGCTGAACTGGGATGGCCCGGTGCTCAGGCAGTCAGAGCGTCTCCATATCTATCACGAAGTTGCGGAACGCTTGATCGCGGAAGGAAAAGCCTATCGCTGCAACTGCACTCGCGAGGAACTTGAAGCGAAAAAAGAGGCGATGAAAGAGGCGACGAACCGTGCGTGCTATGATCGGACGTGTCGCGACAAGAATCTCGGGCCGGACTGCGGTACGCATGTCATTCGTTTTAAGATGCCTCTCGAAGGTGAATCGACGTTTGACGATTTGATTCAGGGGACGATCACGAAGAGTTACAAGGATTTGGACGATTTCATCATGGTTCGTTCGGATGGAATGCCGACGTATCAGTTTGCAGTCGTCGTCGACGATCTCGCGCTCCAGATTACACATGTCATTCGCGGTGCCGATCACATCGACAACACGCACTGCCAGATTGCCCTCTATCACGCGCTCGGTAAAGAACCGCCTCGCTTTGGTCATGCACCGCGCATCGATGGCCTGTCCAAACGCAAGGGCAGCCCATCGGTCGAGTATTATCGCGAAGCACTCGGACTCCTTCCCGAAGGCCTGAACAATTACATCGCCCGTCTCGGCTGGTCTCACGGCGACGAAGAGATTTTCACGATGAAGGAACTGGTCGAGAAATTCGATATCTGCGATGTGAACCGTGCGAATGGCGAATTCGACGAAGAAAAGCTGAAATGGGTGAACGAACAGCAGCTCAGGATCGTTCCGATTGAAGAAATTGCGGAACACACGATTCCCAAATACGAAAAAGCCGGCGTAAAAGTCGAAGCCGGCGAATGGCTGTACAAGCTGTTGGAAATGATGCGCAAACGTGCGCACAACCTGAACGAGATTGTGAACGACAGCCTCTTTATCTGGAATGCACCGGAGAGTTATGACGAGGCCAGCGTTGCCAAGCATTTCAATGCGGATACACCGGCGATTTTGGGCGAACTCGAGGCCGGACTGAACAACGTATCGACGTGGGATGAGGCATCGATCGAGGCGGCATTTACGGCAGTCGCGACAGCCCGTGGCGTCAAGATGGGCAAGATTGCACAGCCGGCCAGAACGGCGATTGTCGGCATTGCGCAGAGCCCTGGTATTTATGAAGTTGTTTGGTTTGTCGGCAAGGAAGAGACTTGCAGACGTCTCAGAAAGGCGGCGGAATTTGCGGCCAGCCGTGTCTGATTTTTAATGAGGTTAAGCGCCCCGGGGCTCCGGGGCGTCGCACATGATATCTATTAATATTTTTCAGGATATCCAGACGTGCCCGTTATTATGGTTTATCACCGTATTTAAGACGAAGGAACAACACGTTCCGAAATTAACAGGTTTAGTGTGAATAAGTACAAAACCAACCAGCATGACTATCTCGTTCATGCAACATTTGTCACGCGCCGTTACGCGCCGTCGATTGGATTTTTGTTTTTCTGGGGGCCTGAGGACCGGGAAAAATTTGACTGGACGACCTACCTGAAAAGCGTCGGCCTGGGTGAAATTCCTGTATCCAGGCTGCGTCCCGAGCAGGCGCGTCTCATACTCCCGGCACAGCAGGCAGGCAGATATACCAAGGATTTCGTGTACGGCTATGGCCTCGAGATCTGCGATGCCGTGCGGCTTTTGGGAACTGCGGTTCTGAACAAGCAGTTCTTTTGGAACGGAAAACAGACGCGTCTTTGTCCGTCGATTCAGGCATGGAGCTGTGTGTCGAAATTTGCGCTGGAACTCATCGCGAGACAGTGTTTTGCGCCGACGCTGACGACGAATACCAACGAGCTTTATGCCGTTTGGCAGGTTGCCATCGAAAGCACCATCGATATGAACCGACTGCGGCAGATTGCGAGCATGATGCCGTATTCCGCATTTGCCCTCTACAGCCCGCAGCGGCGGAATTATTACGAGTCGCACAACGGCAAACAGCATCGCCTGACGATGGTCTGGCACCCCGAAAAACTCATCATCGCGTTCCTCAATGCGGCAATCGATGCGTTTGTCCGCACCGTGATGCGTATGCCCGAGAATGAAAAACTCGTCGAGCCTTTCCGCCAGAAACTGCACGACATGGGCAGCGAGTGCGGTTCCATGCCGCTCGCCGAACTGTTGAGCAGCAAATATCAGCTCGATTTCGATGCGATGCAGCTGGAAGCGTGCAGACAGGCATGCATGCTCGAGCTCTCGAATGAAAAAGGGGATGATGCCGGGGATGATGGCGAGGAATATTCGATAGATGCTCAGAACGAGGACGATGAAGACGACGAGGATTCGAGCGATTCCGATGATTCTGCCGATGTCGAGGAGTCTGCCGATAACGAGGATTTGGCCGATGTCGAGGATTCGGCCGATGGTGTGGATTCTGCCGAATACGTGAACGCCGAGCGTAAAGAGAATGCGGCAGAACAAGGCAATGCAAGTGTTCCAGAATTGACGGAAGAATTGTTCGAACACAGGCGATATGAGGCACTTCACCGTCTGATGCCGATGAAGGAATACGTCTATACGGTTCCGTGCGAACTCATCATGCTGGACAGCTGTGAAAGCCGTTGGTACGAGGGCCTGATTGGGGACAAGATGTATTCGCGGCTGGATTATCATCTGGAAGATCCGGATCTCGTCGACTCGATAAGGCGTTGGACAGAGCAGATAAGAAATCCGTCCAATGCGGAAAATGTCGATGCGAAAACAGGGCTTTGGCTGGAAACGCCGACAGCGGATATGCCGGAATGCTGGTTCCTTCGGTATATGCTGGTCGCCAAAGACGATCCGTCTCTCGCGTTGCGTGCGAGCGAGGTTTTTAAGAATGGGACTGAGAATCTCAGGATCTCGAAGCATCTCTTTGAGAAGCCGAAGAATCAGCTTTTGAAGGATCTCGGGACAGCGGCAAAGTTTTTTGAGCCACTGAAGGCAAGTCTGAATGAAAAAGCGCCCGAAGGTGTGTATCTGGACGTGCATCAGGCGTGGACATTTATTTCCGAGGCCAGCCCGATATTGTTTGCGCTGGATTTTGACATCAGATTGCCGGAACAGCTGACAAATCAAGGGTCACGGCATTTGAAGGCCCGGTTTAGAATATGCGATCCCGAGGAAATCGAGTCGGGGAAGAGCAACTTTGGGCTGACGGAACTGGCCGGGTTCAAGTGGGAAGCTGCGCTTGGCGACGAAGTGATCAGTGCGGAGGAATTCCGCAAAATTGTTGCACTTAACCAGCCTCTGATTCAATGGCACGGTTCGTGGGTTCTCGTCGATTCCGTGCAGCTTCGCGACATTGCGGCTCTGATAGAGCGCAATGCGACGCAGGGGACGATGAGCAGTATTGAGGCGATCCACAGGGCTTTGACGGGAGTGGCGGATCCGAACAATCCCGACTCGAATATCGAAATTGCGGTCGAGGGAAAGATTGCGGATATTTTGGGGCGCTTGTCTCAGGAAGAGATTCAGGAGATGACGATGAAAGCGCCTTCGACGTTTGTCGGTCAGCTTCGTCCTTATCAGGAACGCGGTGCGGCATGGCTGGCTTATCAGCAGCGTCTCGGGCTTGGTTGCTGCCTGGCCGATGACATGGGACTTGGAAAGACGATTCAGCTGATATGCCTCGTTTTGAACCAGATTGAGAAGAATCCCACCGATGATCGCGGGACTTTGCTGATATGCCCGATGAGCGTGGTTGGCAACTGGCGGCGAGAATTTAACCGGTTTGCGCCGTCGGTCAACGTCATCATTCATCACGGGCAGGACAGGGCGCAGTCACTCGAAGAACTGCGTACTCAGCTGGCCGTGCCGGGGTCTGTCGTCATCACGACTTACGGGTTGCTCAATCACAATTCGGAGTTTTTGTTCGAGCATACGTGGGGAATGATCGTGCTCGATGAGGCTCAGGCCATCAAGAATGCCTCGAGCAAGCGTTCGATTCTCGTTCGCGAACTGAAAACCAATTTCCGCGTCGCCCTGACCGGGACGCCGATTGAGAATCGATTGTCGGAACTCTGGTCAATCCTCGATTTCCTCAATCCGGGACTTTTGGGCACGCAGACGCAGTTCCAGCGCCTGTATGGCATTCCCATTGAACGCAACAATGACAGGGCGGCGATGGAACGGCTGAAAAATCTCGTTTCTCCGTTTATTCTGCGCCGTGTGAAGACGGATCCCAATATCATTCAGGATCTGCCGGATAAGATGGAAAACAAGGTTTATTGTACGCTTACGCGAGAACAGGCCGTCAAGTATCAGGCTCTGGTGGACAGCACGATGAGCCAGATCGAGGAGGCGACGGGAATTGCGCGTCACGGGCGCGTGCTTGCGCTTCTGACGCATTTGAAGCAAATCGTCGATCATCCGGTTCTGTATGAGAAGAATACACTGGCCACGGCAAACCGTTCCGGCAAGGTTCAGCGTCTCGTGGAAATGCTGGAGACGGTCATCAGCAATGGCGAGCGTGCGTTGGTATTTACGCAGTTCAAGGAAATGGGGGATGTTCTCGTCGATATTCTTCAGGAAGAGTTGAACCTGGAAAATATTCCGTTCCTTCACGGCAGCCTGACCGCCAGCCAGCGTGAGACGCTCGTGGACGAATTCCAGTCAGGTGAAAGTGCGCCCGTGTTTGTCATATCCTTAAAGGCGGGCGGTACGGGGCTGAATCTGACTGCGGCGACCCATGTTTTCCACTTCGATCGATGGTGGAATCCGGCTGTCGAAGATCAGGCCACGGACCGTGCCTACCGCATTGGACAGGATAAAAACGTTCAGGTTCACAAATTCCTGACACTCGGCACGCTCGAAGAAAAAATTGATACCATATTGGAAGACAAGAAAAACCTGTCAGAATCCGTTGTCGATGCAAGCGGTGCATGGATTACGCAGTTTGACGTCGATGGTCTTCGTGAACTCTTTACACTTAGCTCGGATGCAATGATCGATGAAGCCGACTGAACCCATTATTTTGAATACTTCTAAACCCGACACAGCATCAGTTCCTGTCACACGGCACAGGCGCGTCGTCGATATGACCGATATCGTCACGAATACGGCCCATAGTCGTACACCGTCCGACAAATCGAAAAAAGGAAGCCATAAAAAAGTTAAAAAAACGGCTCCGGGCAGTCAAATCGATAACAAGGTACAGGATAAAGTCCAGCAGGAATCGGCATCTCCGAAACAGGAAACGCCGAATGTCGATCGTTCGGACTATGCCAGTTCATCCTCGGCTGTTCCGGCAGTAAATGAAGGACATGCGGTTGTCAAGGCGTCGGTTCCAGCGCCAAAAGCTACCAAAACGGCTCGCAAGAAAAAAGAGTCCAGTGTTCCGGCCAAATCTTCGAGTGCCAAGAAAACAGAGAAGACGACGCGAAAGAATAAGCCGGTTCAGGCCAAAACGACACAGGAACAGCTGCAGGTCAATGATTATATCATTAATGCACTGATGCTGCAGTCATGGCTTTCACGTCAATGGTGTTCGTGTATCACAAAATTATTTCCTAACACGGCGTCTTTGTTTACGAAGGGAATTTCTTTTGTACAGGCGCGTCTGGTGAATGATTTTTATATAACGACGGACAGCCTCGAAGCAATCGTGGTGGAGCAGCTGACATCTGTCCAGATTCGCCATTTTGACCCAAATCATTGGAAAAAAGTGATCGAGAGGCTTTCCGACAAGGCTATTTTTGCGGCAGAATTGTTAAACGGTGAGTTATCAGAAGATATAATTAATTCATTCACCGAGGAGAATTTGCCTCTGTTTCCCAAGCAGGCATCGGAGTTTACGTTTTCATGCAACTGCGGCGCGGAGAAGATGCCATGTGAGCATGTCTGTGCCCTTTTGTTGGCATTTGCGCAGACTCTAAAGGATTCCCCGTTCAATATTCTGATGCTTCGGGGTATGTCCCCAGAGAGCTTGATTGCCCAGCTCAATGAAAAACGTTCATTACTCAATAGTAATGACAAATTGAAAACAAATTATAATAATGAAATGCCGGTAAAAGATATCAATTTTGGTATGTTTTACGCGCCTCGCGGGGATTTCAGCGATATACAGTTTCATATCTCGCATGAAAGCAGTACGCTGATAAAACGGCTGGGAACGCCCGAAGCCTGGTCTGCCGACCATTTTGTTGGTTGCAGCGTGGAATCATGTATGTCTCCGATTATTGAGGCTGTATCGCGGGAAGCAGAAAAACTGGGGCTTTCGGAGCCATGGCAGATGGCATTGACTCAAAAGGAACGCGAGGAACTTGAAGCACACCGTCTCAAACTCGAACTTGAGCAACAGAAACTCGCTTTAATGCATACCCAGAACAGGCGCCGTTCAATCGTGGATGATGAGAATCATGCCACATCCGTCAATGCTTCGGAGTCAAAAGACAAAAGAAACAATCGTTATCAGGTACGCGATACCAAACGGTTGCGTACCGCGCATGCTTCGGAAAAAGCATTCAATACTCAGTCACAGGACGGAGCCGCGGAACGTTCGGGTTCCACGGTACAGCCACGTGAGGTGCGTCGAACTGTCAAACTCAAAAAGACGAGTGCCACTCCGAAACGCCGCATTCCGGATTTGAGTTTTGTTGCGACAGCAATTTCCCCGGAAATCCTTGAATTGGTTCAGGATCCTGTTGAAAAGGTCAATAAGATGTATGAGTGGTTGCTGAAGGGCGGTCAAACCGATGTTCGTACCCTCGCGAGGAGAACACAGCTGACAAAACCCATTATTCAAGCCTTTTTAACTGTTCTTTGCGATGCCGGCATGGTTCGAAGAATTATAATCGATGAAGAAAAAGTTAAATATGAGGTGATATAATACTCAATCTCGTGCGGGGAATTATTTGGGGGACGCGTCTATCGCCTT
>JAZODZ010000050.1:0-5961 GCA_045597285.1 Myxococcota bacterium | reverse complement strand
GACAGGGTTGGCGGGTTTTGAACCGAGCGAAAGTTTGAATTCGGCGGATGTGCCGCTTTCACTGGTCATCAGGCCGTCCGCATCAACGGCGTTGATACTGGCTTTGTCGACATCGACATTCGTGAGAGTCTCGGTTTCCATCGTAAGGCCGTCGAATTCGGGATCCTCGCTGTGGGACGTGATTTTGACCTTATATTGCTGGTCACCGTCGACGGTATTGTCCGCGACACCGATGAGCGTGATGCTCTGCATCTCGAACCAGTTTTCGGGCGTCAGCGCGATGTCGCTGCAGTCAACCGTGGCTTCGTCGGCGCTTTCCGGCGGAATGATTTCGCAGGTAAAGGTGACGGCGCTTGCCGGCATGTGGTTGAGGTTGATTTGTGCGGACGTGGTTTTGCCGGTCTCGTCCGTGGTCATGTCTTCCATGCGGCCCAGGACAATGGCGGGATCCGACGTGAACTGGCAAGTGCCGTCTTCGATGCAGACTTTGTCCTGCGGGCAAACGACACCCACGCATTTGTCGAAAATGCAGTCGCCTTTTGAACAGGTTTTGCCTTCTTCGCAGACGTGTTCGTCTTTGGGGAGGCATTCGTCGTCGTAGCAATCACCGGCGACGCAGGTACGTCCGTCACCGCAGGTGATGCCGATACAGGCCTCTTCCTCGCAATTGCCCTTGATGCAGATCCAGCCTTCATCGCATTTTTTGTCGAGGCAGCCGTCGTCAATGCAGTTGCCGTCTACGCACATCTGGTTTTCATCGCAGACTTTTTCAGTTTTATACTCATCGCCTTCGTTCTGGATGGCGCATTTGGTATCGATACATTCGCCGAGCGGATTGAGCGTCGTGATTGCGCATTCCTGACCGTCGTTGCAGTGAATGTTTTCGCAGGGTTTGCGGTCGCGGCAGGTGCCGTTGTCGCAAATCTGGCCTTCGATCTGGCAGACGACATTGCGGCATGGATCGATGGGTTCGCAGTGCGTGTTATCGACGCATTCTTCCGTTTCGAGGTCGCATGAAACGAGATTGCCGCAAATCGAGTCCGTCGGTACGCAGATTTCGTTGAGACATGTCTCGTTATCTTTGCAGAGATTGTCGCCGCAGATTTTCTGGGTATCGACGCATGAGCCTTCGCGGCATGTTTCATCGATGGTGCAGATGTCATCGCCGCAGATCTTGGAATTGTCGATACAGCTGCCGTTCTTGCAGGTCTGTGTGTCGGTGCATACATCGTTGCCGCAGATTTTTTCGTTGTCGACACATGTATGGTACTTGCAGGTCTGTGATTCCGAGCAAATGACATCGTCGCAGATTTTGTCGTTGTCGATACATTTGTCGTTCTTACAGGTCTGTGAATCGGTGCAGATGGCATCGCCGCAGATCTTGTCGTTGTCGATGCATTTGTCGTTCTTGCATGTCTGTGAATCGGTGCAGACTGCATCGCCGCAGATTTTGTCGTTGTCGACGCATTTGTTGTCGCGGCATGTCTGAGAGCTCGGGCATATTGCATCATCGCATATTCTGTTGTTATCGATGCAGGAACCCGAAATGCAGGTCTGGGACTCGGTGCAAAGCCCTCCACACGGACTCATCTGGGAATTGCTGCTGGATTCATCGGAACACCCGTATAAGCCGGCAACGGCCAGGCTGACGGTGGCGGCCAAGAAATAGCGGCGGACGTTACGATTGGCGGTTTTGCTCATTTTTCCTCCTTGTTAGAAAAAGCAAAATAACGGCGAAAATTATAGTGATTTCAAGGGGATAATTCAATCTGAATCACGGATTAACGCGGGCGTGGTCGAAAATCAGTGCCGAAAAAAAAGACAGCATTCAGGTGACGTACCCGACTTTCACGTTACCGTTGCTGCCTTCCGACCCTGGCGGATTAAGTTAAATCGTCACATCACCTGAATGCTGTCTCGCTACGGAGAGAGTGGGATTCGAACTCACGATACCCTTTAGGGATATACACGATTTCCAATCGTGCGCCTTCGACCACTCGGCCATCTCTCCAATCGACATCAGTTCAATGGTGAACTGAATCTCATAAATATCAAAGAACTGAACAAGATAAATACACCGAAGTGGGCTCGAACCACCAACCTACGGCTTCGTAGGCCGTTGCTCTATCCAGTTGAGCTACCGGTGCATGGGACGAAGGGGGAGGGATTCGAACCCTCGATACGGAATAACCCGTATACTCGCTTAGCAGGCGAGCGCCTTCAGCCACTCGGCCACCCCTTCAGTTATCTCGATTTCAAGGCGCTATGGACAAAAAGTATCCAAAAAGCGGGCGCATTTATACCAGTGCCGTTTCTGGATGTCAAGTGTTTTTGTTATGTCGGCGGCTATCTCGCTGGCGCTCGATACGCCGCGCGTGCTCGCCTATGCGCGTTGCGCATACGGCTCGCTGTTGTGAAGAACTGTTACCAATGGATAAATCATTATCCTTGCAAGCCTTGCTTTATCCAATTTTTACTGTCATCACGGCGTCGATTGGGCAAAAAAACTGTCATCATCGGCAGCTTTATGGAAGTGGTTAGAATGATATATTAAAGATCTGCATATTTTTCACGATAGTTTTCGATATAATCATCCAAAACTTCCGCATCACTTTCCCTGTTATCCCACAGGTCATTCCAACATTTATCTGCCAATGCTTCTTCGTCATTGCAGGGGTATAGTTCCAATGCTTTCATTGTGCACGCATCATCTTTACACTTGGCAACAGCAGCATGAAATTCATCCAGGCTGAGAGTTCCATTCTCAATGGCATAATTGCAGGCGGACTCACGGATAAACTCGGTCTTGCAGAAAGGTAGATTGTCCAATTCCTTCACGCACAGTTCCATTGCTTTCTCGGTCTGTTCGGATGTAGCTTCGTCTGGATTGAATTCGAATTCAAAAGTGTTTCCGCCTGCATGGGGAACCAGGTATTTACAGGCAGCTCTTGACGAGTCGTCATAAGATGTATCGCTGTCGGAATCACAGGCGAACGCCCAAAGGCTCATCGAAGAAATTAACAAGGCAAGACCAAAACGTTTCATTGTCTACTCCAAAATAATGTTTTATTTGTTAGAACCGATGTCGATTATTCGGCATCATCACGAATTATGTTAATTCAGCATAAGATGTGCCAGCTTCTTCCCCCACTTGATCGAGGAATCCATCATGAACACACAGGAATTTGTTAAAAAATATACCATCAACCGCCAAAACACCGATTCGGTCAAATGGGACGGCATGACCAAACCATTCGACGGCAAAACCGATCTCATCCCGATGTGGGTAGCCGATGCCGATTTTAAATGTCCCGAGGCCGTCGTTCAGGCCGTCGAAAAGTTCGCGTCACTCGGCGTTTATGGCTATACTCTGGCTCCCGAAACCTACAAACAGGCGTTTATCGACTGGGAAAAATCACGACACCATTTCGAATGCAAAGAGGAGTGGATTAGATTCGTCCCCGGCGTCGTTTCGGGGCTGTACATCGTCATTAAAGCCCTGACCAATCCAGGCGATGCCGTTATCATTCAGACTCCCGTCTATTATCCTTTTGCCGATTCTGTCAAAAATACTCACCGCAAACTGATTACCAGTGAACTGGTTGACCATGACGGCAGGTATGAAATGAATCTCGACGATTTTGAACAAAAAATCATCGATAATGATGTCAAACTCTATATATTATGCTCACCGCACAATCCCGTTGCCCGTGTGTGGACTGAGCAGGAACTCGCCCGCGTCTTTGAAATTTGTCAAAAACATAATGTAATAATCGTTTCGGACGAAATCCATCAGGATCTCATTTTTGGCGATAATAAACAGACGACAGCTCCCGTTGTCGCTGACGGGAAATATATCGATAATATCGTCATGCTCACGGCGGCATCTAAAACCTTCAATATTGCAGGGCTTAAAAACTCTTTTCTCGTCACAGCTTCTATTGAACTTGGGGATAGACTCGATGCCGAACTCACTTATGATTCGACCATCTACGGCAATCCGTTCGGTTACAGGGCGGCCGAAGCTGCCTATAGATACGGCGGTGAATGGCTGGATGCTTTTTTGAAGGTTATCGAAGAAAATTATCAATCCCTGAAAATGATATTGTCACAGAATGGCCAGATTCATGTTTATCCCCTCGAAGGCACTTATCTTTGCTGGGTCGATTTGCGCGAATGCGTGTCGCCTGATAAGATTCATCACGTCGTTCAGGATGTTGCGGGCATTGCGGTCGATTATGGCGAGTGGTTTGGCGATGGTGGATTGGGATTTATCCGTGTCAATCTGGCGACTACACCCGATCGCGTCAAAGACGTCGCAAATCGGTTGCTGAATGCCCTGAAAAATTAACGCGAAGTCCGTTGATTCAGAATATTACGCGTTTGTCTGAACAAATGGGAGTGAAAGCGAAGGCCATGTTTTCAGATTGAAGGAACGATGAGTTTTACAACGAAGATTTCTTGCCCGAAAGCGACACCATACCCAATATAAAATACTACTCGCTTTATGCAAATGGGCGAGTTATGGTGAATATGGCGATTTGCGCATGGAGGCCGAAGCGATGGGAGATAAGCTGATTCCTTTTGGTGAGATATCGGAAAGTTTTACGGGATTGAAGGACGAAGGCATTTATTACGTTGACAAGACCTGGTTAATCTCGTGGTTGATCAAGCAGCGGCGGCAAATCTGTGTCTTTACTCGCCCGCGCCGTTTCGGCAAGACCTTGATGTTGCGCACGCTCCAGACATTTTTTGAGTATCGCCTCGATGACGAGGGAAAGCCCGTCGATAACCGCCGTTATTTTGAGGGGCTCAAAGTCATGGACGCCGGGGATGATGTGCTGAAGCATCTGGGGCAGTATCCGGTTATTTCTTTGTCTTTTAAAGATATCAAAGTAGATAACTATGCGATGGTGCTTGAACAATTACGTGGTGCCGTGTGCCGTTCGTGTGAGCCGTATGAAAGTTTGCTAAAAAATAGCATGGTGCTTGGTGAGGCGCAGTTTGACGTATTTCAGAGGTATCTCGACAGAAATGCGACAGAAGGGGAACTCATGCAGTTTCTGGATATCATCATGGGTTGGCTTTATAAGGCTACGCATCGCAAGACCGTGATTCTGATCGATGAATACGATGTGCCTTTGCAGCATGCAGCCATCTATGATATGCACAATTCTGGAACGGATCTTTTCAGAAAGACCGTCGAACTCATGGGGAATTTTATTTCATCTGGTTTCAAATCCAATAATAACCTCGCGTTTGGTATTATTGCTGGGTGTATGCGCGTTGCGAAGGAATCTATTTTTACGGGCATGAACAATCCAGGTGTGATCACGGTATTGGATGATATTCCTGAGGAATTTTTTGGGTTTACCGAGGCCGAAGTTAAGGCCATGCTGGCCTATTATGGTATCGAAGAACAATATGAATTGCTTGAACAATGGTATGATGGTTATTCCTATAGTGAGCGCAAAGTTTTTAATCCGTGGAGTCTTTTGAACGCCATACGTGGGTTGGTCAACGGATATGGGGAAAAGGCAATAAAACCGTATTGGTGTTTAACGAGTGGTAATGATATTATCGACGATATGATTGAACGTAATCCCAGTCATCGCGAGGCTTTGGCTAGATTGATGAAGGGGAAAACGATGACAGTTCCCGTGTATGAAAATTTGTCATATCGGGATTTGAAACTGAATCCCGACGCAATCTGGAGCTTTTTATTATATACCGGTTATCTTAAAGCTATAAAAGTATATAAAAATGAAGATGATGTATTAGAAGCCGAAGTGGCGATTCCCAATCGCGAAATCCTTAGTGTGATGTATTCCGCGATGCGTCATTGGTGGCAGGATATACAGATTCCCGGTTTTGATACAAAACCATTGGCCAATGCCCTGGTTGCAGCTGACGTTGAAACGATAGAACGTGAATTTCGGATTGCTTTGAAAGGCAGTGTGA
>JAZODZ010000049.1:0-11969 GCA_045597285.1 Myxococcota bacterium | reverse complement strand
CGAAAGATTCTGAGATATTGAATGCGCTTGAGACAATTGAAGCTCGCGATGGTGAAATTGCATCTAAGAATTCCGAACTCGAATCGGCGCATAAGACGATAGAAGCTCGCGATGGTGAAATTGCTGCTAAGAACAACGAACTTGAATCGGCACGTCAGACGATCGAAGCGCGTGATGGTGAAATTGCGGCCAAGAATTCCGAACTCGAATCGGCGCATAAGACGATTGAATCTCGTGATGGCGAGATCGCTGAGAAGGTGGCGGCGCTTGAAGCTCGCGATGCTGAAATTGAAAAATTGCGCAATGAACTGGAGCTGACAGAGGGTATCGTAAGCAAGCGCAATGACGAGATTCTGCTTCTTCAGCGGACGCTCGAAACGACGAAGGTTCACGGCAATCGGCTTCAGGAAACGTGCGCCCAGCTTCGTCAGGCGCTTTTGCAGCTTCAGTCTGA
Source organism: Myxococcota bacterium (assembly GCA_045597285.1). Classification (GTDB taxonomy): domain Bacteria; phylum Myxococcota_A; class Bradymonadia; order UBA4248; family UBA4248; genus UBA4248. The sequence goes on along the minus strand of JAZODZ010000049.1, from coordinate 11,515 downwards.
TTGCGACATGCAGCTTAAACAAATTCAGCAAAAGGAACAGACGAATAAAGAACTCGAGGAACAACTGGCCAGCGTAAGCGACGATTATGAGCATTGTCAGAATGCGTTAAACATTAGTCAGAATGATCTCGAGTTGTGCCGTCAGGATCTCGATCGCAGCCAGGCCGAGCTTTTCGAAACTCAATCGCTGTTGAGTATGAAAGAAAATGAACTCGAAATCGCTCGCAACGATATCGCCGAACGCGATGAGCAGATTGCGCAGAATCTGAATGATATTGCGGAGAAAAAATCGATTCTCGAGGCACGCGATTCGGAAATTACGGAGTTCAAATCGCATCATTATCCCGAACGGTGCTCCTCATTGCAGGAACAGCTCATCAATATGTCGCGCCACGCTCAGAGCGTCGAACATCGCGTCGAGGCGATGGAAAAGGAACGCAAAGTCCTTCGTATGGCCATTGCGAATGAAATCGAATTTCTGCGGTCTGCCTGACATGGCTATGCGCTTGACGCGCATACGCCATGCTTGAGCCGGTCTATGCGTTGCATACGACCGGCTTTTTTATATTGTTTGTGTGTACGCTGAATGCCCCTTCCTATTTTTCCTTGCTCTGGGTCACGCACTCAAACCGCGAGAGCTTTTCCGCCTTATATTTCTTGCATGTGATGGCATCACTGAGTTTAAACTCGTTTACATCCGCCAGTTTTTTCACTTTGTTCGCCGCCTTCTGGGCAACATCCTCCGCCCAGTATCTTTTATCCAGTTGTGCGAGAACGGCATTGCCCACTACGGCCTCTGAAGCCTCATCTACAACAAACACACAGCGTTTCATCTCCATATGCACGGCTGTTTCGAGACAATCGGCATCGCGGCTTCCCGTCTCATGGTCATCTTCATCATATTCCTTACATCTATCCCTCACCCAATGCATATCGTTAAATTCTATCAGTTTGATGGGCTTGCCTTCGAGCGTTCCGGCATAGATCGCATTCAGGTTATAATCTGTACTCTCTTCGGCATCGCTATATGATTCATGAAATATTAAATAGTCTTCGCTCTCATGTTTGACTTTATAAAAAGTCACGACCTTGTTTTCATCATCTATGACGCGGCGCAACCCAATAACAATGAACCCTTCTCTGTCGTAGCTCCCTCCTTCTTTCGTCACCTGAAGGAGATACGCTTTTCCGTCTGTGGTTTTGACCGTCCTCTTTTGTTCCGTATTCACCAGTGCAGGATCAGAAATACCTCTATTCGGGTCATCGCTTTTAAAATCGAAATTGGGGAGTTGCATTTCCTTGTGTTTCACAGATTCCTGTTTAAAGTCCTTGGAAACCCAGGGCTCGGGAATGCTGAAATAAGGTCCGTTCAAGCTGACACGGGGGTTTTCTTCAGCCATAACCAATGTCCCGAAACAGACACATCCCATGATCACTGCCAACAGACAGAAAATACTTCTCTTCATCCCGCTCGCTCCATCATATTTCTGCGTTGCTCTCAGCCGGTTGCATCCAGCCATTCATTCCGTGGTTTTATCCATCTGATTCCCAAAGTCAAGCGATACGAGGGTGACTCGCCTGCAAACGAGAGTCATTGGCATTTCACCAAAATAGTGTATCATTTAGTTTTGCCATCGCTTGCAAGGCGACGTTCACGAATCACCTTCATAGAGGTACATCATGCTTCCGCTCCTTCCCATTGGGATTGCTCTGGCTACGGCGACAGTACTGATAAAGCGTAAAATCGGGCGCAATGCGCAAAAGAGCAAACAATCGAGACTGTTGAATTATATAAAAATTCTTGAAATTCCAGTCGATGGCGAAGGCAAATTCAATCCTGACAGCATACTTGGTGATGGCGTTCCGTTATTGTTTGATGTCATGCCTGATCCAGAAATGTTTACAGCGCTTCTGGATTATGGGGCGAATCCCGATATTTGTAATGCCGATGGCGTTCCGGCCATTATCAAAGCTTCGAAGTCACCGGATTCCGAAGAGCTGGTTTCAATTCTGCTGAAGCATGGGGCCAATCCCAATGCAATGGATTCAGAGGGCAAAACGGCTATTTTTTATACGCAGTCGGACGTCATTCTGACAAAGCTGGCGAGTGCCGGGGCAGATATGAATGCAACTGACATTCACGGACAGACGGCACTTTTCCATGGAGTGATTCATCGCAATTCGACCGAGGCGTTTTTGACACTCAAGAGACTGGGGGCTGACGTCAATGCAAGGGACAGCGATGGAAAAACAATATTATTTTATACAGATAATGTCGCAACCGTTGCATATCTTGTGCATTATGGAGCAGATATTGAGGCAGTCGATAACAACGGCGAAAAGTGCAAATGTTATAAATCGTACAAAACGTATAAAGAAGTATATATTAATCGCACTATTTCATCCAAAAGTTTAAATGAGGCCGTCAACAATAATAATCTTGAGGAAGCAAGATGGTGGCTGACACAAGGCGCTGACGTGAATATCTGGCATTATCATATAAAGAATTGGAGTATGCTTCATCTTGCAATCAGTCGTAACAATCCAGCAATGATTGAATTATTAGTCAAATTCGGTGCAGATGTTAATGCGAATCGCAATGGCAATCCTCCCCTTTCTAAAGCTGTTTATGATCAGAATCTGGCTTGTTTTAAAAAGTTGCTTGAATTGGGGGCAGATGTTGAGCTTGCAAGCCTTGCCATTAAATACAACGGGACTGACGAGATGAAACGACTTGCAAAGGAGTATTCCAGGAAGAGGAATCATCCATGAAATAGCTGGGATGTATTGGGCAATAGTGGATAAATGCCGCCCGCGTATTGCCGCAGGCGATAGCGGGCGGCCAAGAGGGCGTATCGATTGCGTGTAGAGACGCGTGGTCTGCACGTCTCTTCCGCAATCGATAGCCCGAAACGCACGGCGTATCGCGTAGCGATAGCCGTGCCCCACAAAGGCGAGAAACCGAACAACGCAAATGATGACATTTAGACGGAATTGTGATTAGAATGGCGAGGGTTTTGAGCGATTTCTGAACGGGAGCTGGTTATGGCACATAGGGTTTGGCGTAGTTGTTTGTGGCTGGCGGCGTGTACCGTGATTGTCAACGGATGTGCCGACGATGGGAAGATCGATAATCAGGTGATTCAGAATGAATGCGTGCCCGGGCAGTCAGAGTGCGTAGGGGGCGCATTTGAGCGCGTTTGCGAGAAGGGAATGTTTAAATATAACCCTTGCGAGCATGGATGCAACGAAACGACGGGGGCATGCAATCCGTATATCGAAGTGTCGTGCGTGACCAGCGGATGTACCGGCGGGAAAACGTGTAATGTCGTGACCGAACAATGCGAAGACGTCGTCATGTGCAACGCCCTGATGTATCCCCAGTGTTCGGGAAACGAGAGACTGACCTGTGTTCAGGGGAAAGTGATTGCAACGAAGTGCGGGGACGGGTTTTCGTGTCAGAACGGGGAGTGCGTTGCTGTACAGCCCGTGCCTTCATGCGACGACGGGACGTTTCCAAAGTGTATTGGAAATGATGCCGTGACTTGTGTTTCGGGGAAGATCACGGCGACGGCATGTGGCGAGAAATCGTGTATCAACGGCGTCTGCGTCGAGCCCGGGCAGGCGCAGTGCGATCCGCAGGATTATCCGGACTGCGACGGCGACAACATCCTGATTTGTGCGTCAGGGAAGATCGTGTCGACGGCGTGCGGAGACGGGCAGACCTGCCAGAGTGGCGCGTGCGTTAAGAAAGTCACTGAACCCGCCGAGCCAGAGTGCGATGCCGCCGATTATCCTCAGTGCGATGCCAATGGGAAGGCCGTTTTGTCATGCAAATCGGGAAAAGTTGTCAGCAGTGCGTGCAAATCGACAGAAACGTGCAAGAGCGGCGCGTGTGTCGAGAAACCTTGTGAACCCGATACGAAGATGTGCCTGAACGGCCTACCGGCGACGTGTTCAGGCGCAGGCAAATGGGTGACGGGCTCGTGCGGCGCGGGGGAATTTTGCCAGGGCGGCGAATGCGTGGAACATGGCACGGCGCCGAAAGTGACATCGTGCGGCGCGTTGTCGGTGCCGTCCGGCAAGGTGTGCGATAAATCGGGGAGCGGCAAAAAACTCGTTCTTCGCGGCGATGTTCTCGGGCTGAACGAGACGTGGCTCGGCGGCAGTGTCGTCATTGACAATGGCGTCATTACTTATGCCGGCTGCGATCCGGACATGAACGGTGCCGTCGTCATTACCTGTCCGGATTCGGTTATCAGCCCGGCGTTTATCAATGCGCATGAACACGTGACGTTTTCGAATGGGGTGCCTGCGAAATGGGGCACGGAACGGTTTGATCACCGTCACGACTGGCGCAAGGGCAAGAATGGGCACACGAATGTTCCCGGTCCGAATACGTCGGCGAACAACGGCAATTCCGTCGTCGAGTTTCGTGCGCTTGTTTCGGGGACGACGTCGATATTTGGTTCCAATTCTGCGCCGGGACTGGCCCGCAATCTCGATGTCAAGTCGCAGACGGTCGGTAATGTCGTTTCGGTGTATCAGACGTTTCCGCTCGATGATGCCGATGGGCAGCAGTATGAATCTGGCTGCACTCAATACAGCTATCACAAGAGTGTGACCGATTTCGATACCTCATGTCCTTATGGGCCGCATATCGCCGAAGGCATTAATCAGGCGGCGTTGAACGAGATGCGATGCCTGAGCGGTGAAGGAAACGGTTCGCTCGATATTTTCAAGCCGAATACAGCGGTGATTCATGGCATTGGGGCGACATTGCCGATGATTCAGAAAATGGCCGACAACCACGTCAAGCTGATCTGGTCGCCGCGAACCAACATCTCGCTATATGGCGACACGGCCCAGGCACCACTTTACGACCGCATGGGGGTGCTCGTCGGCCTCGGTACGGACTGGATTTATTCCGGTTCCGCCAATATGTTGCGGGAACTGAAGTGCGTCGATTATCTGAACCATAACCATTACAGCCTCTATTTCAGCGATTATGAGATTTGGAAGATGCCGACGTATAACAATGCCGTGGCACTTGGCGTTGAAAAATACCTCGGCCAGATTGCGCCCGGCCTCGTCGCCGATGTCGTGATGTTCCGCAAAACGAAACTGAAAGACTTGTACAGAGCCGTGATCGATGCCGAAAACGAAGACGTGATGCTCGTCACGATGAACGGCAAACGGATTTTTGGCGACTCCGCGCTGATGGATTCTGGCGAGGAGTTTGAGGTCTGCAAAACGAAAAAGAAGTTTGATTTTGTGCAGACGAAGGCGAAGAGTGAAATTGCTTCATTTGCGGCGATCGATGCCGCGTGCGTATATGATCTGTTTTTCTGTGGTACGCCGAAGGATGAACCGACGTGTGTGCCGTCCAGAACGCGAAATGAAGACACGGGCAAACAGCAGACGACGAATTACACCGGCGATTATACGGCATCTGATGATGCCGACGGCGACGGCATCAAGGACGGCGTCGACAACTGTCCGACGATGTTCAATCCCGTGCGTCCGATGGACACGGATCGCCGGCAGGTGGACACCGATAACGACACGATAGGCGATATCTGCGACGATTATCCTGCTTGTGCCGCCAACAATAGTTCATGCGGTTCCGGTGGCGTCGATACCGACGGCGACACGATTCCGGATGCCGAAGACAACTGCCCCGGCACAAAGAATCCGGATCAGGCGGATGCCGATGGCGACGGCATTGGCAATGCCTGTGATCCCTGTCCGAACGGCGACAGTTCGTGCAACGGGAAAGTCTATACGCTCGATTTTTCGTGCACGTCGTGCAAAAACGGCACCGGTTATAACGCGACGTATCAAGAAACGATCGACGGCGCGGTCGTTTCGGCCGTCGGGAATGTCGGCAAATATCAGGAGACAACAGGGATTACGCTGACCGGGGATCCCGACAGGAACACGCGTATCGACATCACGAACCTGTCGGGCGTCGGTTCCATTACTGTCAAATATATTTCTTACAATCCGACGGGCAGCAAAGGGACGCTTTGGATAGAATCGGGGGCGTTTTCTTCGCAACTCGTTCACGTGTATGATAAGACCAAGATTGTCGAGGTCACGACGGAACCATTCGTCGTCAATGATGGCTCTGCGAAATCGATTGCGATCTATCCCGAAGCAGGTGCAAAAGGAAGGACAGCGGATCATCGCATCCATATTACCGGTGTGACATGGACGTCGTTTGAGTGATGGACAGAGTAGGATTTTATGATCGGATTTCGCTGACATGCCTCGTCATTGGCGGGTTGCTGCTCGTGACGAGCGGTTATTTTGCGATTTGCGAATCGTGGCTATATGTGGCAGTTTTGGGCATATCGGGGCTTTTGTTATGGCATCTAAGCACGATATTTGCGCGGTATGCGATTGCGGCTTCGGGAAGACAAAGATAACGGGAAGACAACGGTAATGAAGAAATACGGCATGATTGCGATTCTTTTAGCACTGATTACCAGCGGGTGCGGTGCGAAAGAAGATGTGAATACGGAAGAACGCGTCAAGTCGACGAGGATGGGGATTCTCCCGCCGCAGACACAGGCACTTGTCGATGAAGAGTGGAAGGTCTATCGTTCGAAGCATCCGGATGTAGATGAACAAACTGCTCGCCATGATTTCGACGTCATTCAGGCAATGAGCGCGGTTCATTACGATACGGATACGGCGATTTGGGCCGAACGTCGTGCCTACGCGAATGCGTGGCTGAAAGCGACAATCGAGAAACCGTTTTCCAAAGAGACGTTGACCGATGACGTGATTCAGCTAGCTATTGATGCATACGCATTTAACAGCGGGACACCGGCACTTGTTACGGCGAGCCATATTTTGATAAAGCCGGATAAGGCGTCGACTGCCGAGGAACGTCGGGCGGCTTTAGATGCCGTTCGCAAGGATTTGCTCGAAAAAGGGGTGTTCACGAACGAGGCTTTGGCGGAAGCGGCACAGCGTCTGAGCCGGGCAGGCTATCTCGTCGATATGGATGCCGATCTGACGTTTCCGGATCGCGAGATGGTGCCGTTTCTCGATGAACAGCTTCGATACCAGAACGTCGTAGAACCGTTTTCAAAAGCAGCGTTTGCCTTGAATGCGAAGAATCCACTCAGCCAGGTGACGGAGTCGGAATTCGGGTACCACCTGATCCTCTTCAGGAGCATGAAGGAAGAGCGAAAAGCGGATATCAATCGAGACCGCGAGTTTTTGAGCACAAAGATCATAGAAAAGCGAAGACTGCTCGAGGCAAAGGATAAAATCGCGGAATTGATGCAGTCGGGTAAAATCCTGATCGATGAAGACAGACTGAAAGAAATCGCCGGGGAAAAACCGTCGGATACCGAGCATAAGGAGTAGAACCTCACCACGCGACCTCACCCCGCCCGCGTCGCGGGCACCCCTCTCCCATTGGGAGAGGGGCTTCGGGTTCGCTGTCGCTCACCCGTGAGCAAAACCCAGGATTGGATTTGATGGCGTAGATCAAGCGTGTATAGGAGGCCTCACCCCGCCCGTGGCGCGGGCATGTAGATTCTCGAATTATTCAGGATAACGCCTCACCCCGCCCGCGTCGCGGGCACCCCTCTCCCATTGGGAGAGGGGCTTCGGGTTCGCTGTCGCTCACCCGGGAGCAAAACCCAGGATTGGATTTGATGGCGTAGAACAAGCGTGTATAGGAGGCCTCACCCCGCCCGTGGCTCATCTACTCATCGATTCTCGTACACGTAGATTCTCGAATTATTCAGGATAACGCCTCACCCCGCCCGCGTCGCGGGCACCCCTCTCCCATTGGGAGAGGGGCTTTGGGTTCGCTGTCGCTCACCCGAGCAAAACCCGGGATCGGATTTGATGGCGTAGAACAAGCAGTTCCGTGATGGCGGATAAAGGCACGAGGGTATCCGTCGACGAAAAAGCGAAAAACAATTGCAAGAGGTGGGGGATTGCCACTATAATAAGAATAAGTTTTTGTGTCCGGTTCAATGCGAACCGGAACGATCTAAACGAGTTTTACGGGCAACGAGCCCTATTCAGTTCTTCGGAGGACATATATGAGAGATCGCAAGCGAATTAACCGCTCGACAAAAAAATGCGTGGGCATTCCACTCGCAGTGCTGACCGCTGTGGCGGCATTGAGCATGGGAGGATGCACGTGGGATGATAGTGCGTATAATGAATTTGTTGTGAATGGCGAGCTGGTGATGCCATGTCCGCCGAAACTATTTGCGTATGATACTGATCCATTTAATAATCCGATTGCTGCACCGTACTTGTGTATGCTTTCAGATGATCCTGAAGAAGAGAATATCACTTGCATACCTTGTGATTTTAAAATGAATAAGATTGAAGATGGAAATTATGTCTATCTTGATAAAAATAACATTGGTAACTATATATATTCAAATAAAGATGCTAATGAGATGGATGTTAATAGAAAGTATTTGAGTGAGAGTACTAGTAAGTACGTAATAAATAAGTTTTCGGATTATAAAAAGTATGCTGCCGATCATGATGTCGTTGAACTGTATGCCATTGCAGGAAAGAGTACCAGAGAAGAAATGACCGGCTATGAAAATTCCTTTAGATATAATATTTGTCCATCGGATTATCCCGTGTGTTCCTTTGGGGAGTATATGGGAAGCACGGACAAATACTATTACTGCGTTTCGGACGTTGAATGTACTCCTGAGACAGTAACGGTCGATTGTAAGAATAAAATCACGAACTGGGACTCTGGTATATGTGAAAAGAATATCTGTATTGTCCAAGCATGTACAGATGGATTCCAGCCCGCGAAGGATGGTAAATCATGTGTTTCGGATTGCAAAGTTGGGCAACATTATGATAATGCTGCACAGAAATGTGTCGAAGATAGTATTGAGAACTGTGGCGCTACAGATAGAAATTGTTCTGAAATTGTTGCCCAATGGGTAAATGGTATATGTGATAAAGGGGTTTGTAAAGTAAGTGAATGCACTGATAATTTCCAGGCGGCAAAAGATGCGTTGTCATGTGTTTCAAATTGTACGGCTGAAGAACACTATGATAATGAGACTCAAAAATGTGAGAAAAATGATATCGATAACTGTGGTGCGACTGGTAAAAAATGTTCTGTGGTGGTTACACAGTGGGTCGATGGCAGATGCGAAGAGGGTGTTTGTAAAGTTAGCGAATGTGCCAATAATTTTCAGATAGCAAAAGATGAGTTATCTTGTGTTTCGAATTGTGAAATCGGCCAGCATTACGATAATGATGCTCAGAGTTGTGTTGATGATGACATTGAGAATTGTGGTTCCACAGGCTATGCTTGCATATCCAATGTGACACAATGGGTTGACGGCATTTGTGATAAAGGCGTTTGTAAAGTTACAGAATGTAATCCAGGCTTCGTACCCGCAAAAAATGCATTATCGTGTGCATCGAATTGCGGTCAAGGGCAGCATTATGATAATGATGCACAGAGTTGTGTCACAGACGATGATAAAAACTGTGGTTCAACGGGATATTCATGTGAAGCAAATGTTACGCAGTGGGTTGCCGGTGTTTGCCAAGCAGGAGATTGTAAAGAATTGGATGAAAATGACAAATGTGCTTCATGGAATCCAGGCATTTGTAAAGTAAAAGAGTGTTCAACAGGATTTGTTCCCGCTAAAAATGAATTGTCGTGTGTCTCAAATTGCGTTAGTGGTGAGCATTATGATAATGATGCTCAAAGTTGTGTAAAAGATGATATTGATAACTGTGGTGCGACGGGTAAAAAGTGTTCTGACATTGTTACACAGTGGACAAATGGTACTTGCATAGCTGGAGTTTGTAATGTAAGCTCTTGTAAGACTGGATTTACTCCTGCAAAAGATAAATTATCTTGTGCCTCAAGTTGTAGTACAGGGCAGCATTATGACAATACCTCTCAGAAATGTGTTAATGACGATCTTAATAATTGTGGTTCAACCGGATACTCATGCAGTATTAATGTGACTCAGTGGGTAAGTGGTATATGTGATAAGGGGGTTTGTAAAGTAAATTCATGTGCTGAGGGATTTGTCCCGGCAAAAGATAAGTTATCATGTGCATCGAACTGTGCAACCGGTAAGCATTATGATAATACTGCTCAGGCATGTGTTGATGATGATGGTAACAACTGTGGAGCTACCGGACATGCTTGCAAGGATGAGATCAAAAATTCAAATACTGTGCATTGTTCTTCAGGAAAGTGTTATGTTGACAGTTGTAATTCAGGTTATACCGTAAACAATAACGTTTGTACATCAAGCTGTACAAATAAACAATATTATGATAGTTCCACAGGGGCTTGTTCAACAAGTAGTGTTGATAATTGTGGTATGAAGGGATATAAATGCAAAGATCATATTCAGAACTGGAGTTCCGGAAATTGTACTAACAACGTTTGTAAAGTAAGCACCTGCAATTCCGGCTTTGATGTCATCAATAATGAGTGTAAGGCAAACTGCGGTAATACAAAGTATTATGATAGCTCGACGGGCAATTGTGTTACCAGTGATATAAACAATTGTGGACAAAAAGACTATATATGTTCACAAAAAATTACTAATTGGTCGAATGGTACCTGTAATAATAATGTTTGTACAGTTACTGAATGCAGTTCTGGGTATATAGTGAAGAATAATGCTTGTGTATCTAGTTGCTCAAATACACAATATTATGACAGTGCAACAGGTGCTTGTAAGTCTAGCGATATTAACAATTGCGGGCAAAAAAATTATGTATGTTCGGCACTGGCTGGATGGTCTGCTGGATCTTGTACTAGTAATAATTGTGTGGCAACAGGCTGTACAGCCAATTACCATGTCAAATCTAATCAATGTGTTGCTGACACGAATAATGAATGTGGCAGTAGTAAAACAAATTGTACTACTGATGGTAAAGTTTGTGTAGGTGGTTCTTGCGTTGTGAATACCTGTAGTGGTGGTAAAACACTTTGTTCGACATCCTCGGGTAATCAATGCATTGATGTTAAATCAAGTGATACATCAAACTGTGGTGGGTGTGCATTTTCTTGTAGTGCAAATGCCCCTTTAAATACTAGTGTAAAAGTTTGTAGTAGTGGAACATGCCAGTATCAATGTACAGGAAATACTAAAAATGTTGGTACAGGAATCTCTGCTACAACAATTAACTGTATTGATCCTAGTACAAATAATTCATATTGTGGTGCAACAGGAAATGCCAATGGAGCTGCAACTAGTGCCCAGAAAGGCACACCATGTACAAGTGGAAAAGTCTGTGTAGACGGTGTATGTGTTAATAATAGTTGTACAGACACTTCATTGACACTGTGTTCTACGACAAGTGGTAATCAGTGTATTAACGTTAAATCAAATGATACATCAAACTGTGGTGGGTGTGGATTTGCTTGCAGCGCAAATGCACCGTTAAATACAAGTGTCAAGGCTTGTAGCAGTGGCACTTGCCAATATCAATGTACAGGAAATACTAAAAATGTTGGTACAGG
>JAZODZ010000048.1:0-3552 GCA_045597285.1 Myxococcota bacterium | reverse complement strand
TTCTGAAGGAACATTCATCGTATAAATCAGAGCAGTTTTCTTTCCGTTTTTATAATAATTATCGGGTTTGCCGTTCTCATCCAGCATATAGGAACCAGCTGGGAACAAGAGCCGTTCCATAAATGCACGCGTCAGTCCGGTGATGCTGCTGTAGTAAATGGGCGATCCGACGACGATGACATCAGCTTCCTTGCATTTTTCGAGAATTGGACGCAATCCATCGCGGATGGCGCAGACACCTTCGGTCTTGCTGTTCTTGAGTTTGCAGGCAAAACAGCTCATGCATCCTTTGAACTGCAAATCGTATAAATGAATGAGTTCCGTTTCGGCACCTGCAGCCTGTGCACCTTTCATGGCACTTTCGAGTGCTTTGTGCGTATTCCAGTCTTTGCGCGGGCTTCCGTTGATAAACAATGCCTTCATGTTTCCTTCTCCTGATGTTTTGGCACACAAAAATCGAATGTTGGTAATGATTAAAAATGGTTCCTAATCACTGACATCCGAATCCAACGTGATGTTAAAATGATAATCCGAATATTTGGCTGACAATTCTGAGTGAATAGTTTTAAGAAGTTCTTTGCGATTATCCGCGTCAAAGCTAATAATGACGTCCATCGTAACATCATTTGAATCGGGCTTGATATAAAATCCGTGTATTTCAAGAACTTCTTTGTGACTTTTTATAAACTGATAAATCTCCTCTCTAAGATTTGCAGAGGATACGATTCGTATCATTTAAGTCTGACATCTTAGTAGCTCCGATTTATATCAGATTTTCAATAAACTTTTCGACATCTGCCATATCTGCAGTTGGCTCAAAACGCGCGACGACATCACCTTTGCGATCAATGATGAACTTTGTAAAGTTCCATTTGATATCAGGGTTGTCTTTATAGTGAAAATCTCTGACTCGCAATACACCTGCAAGCATCAAGGCTTTGGGTCCATTTCCAAAACCTTCGAATCCTTTTTGGGATTTCAGAAATTTATACAGTTCAAGCGCATTATCGCCGTTGACATCCGATTTCTTCATCTGAGGGAACTGTGTGTTATAATGCAATGTGCAAAACTCATGGATCTCATCGTCTGTTCCCGGTGCCTGATCCGCAAACTGATTGCAGGGAATATCGAGGATTTCCAAGCCTTTGTCGTGATACTTTTCATACATGGATTCGAGGTCTTTATAATGCGGTGTAAAACCGCAACCGGTAGCAGTGTTGACCACAATGACGACTTTTCCCTCGAACTGCTTCATGCTGACATCGTTGTTTTGCGGGTCTTTGACTGAATAATCATAAAACGACATGTTTAGTCTCCTAATGCTTTGATTTGTTGCACTGAACGTGTTTCACCGTCCATTGGAACATCTCATAAAAAATGCGATCCAAATCCTGGCCTTTTGGGGTGAGTGCATATTCGACGTGCGGCGGAATTTCGTTGTATTGCGTGCGCGAGAGAAAACCGTCGGCTTCGAGTTCGCGCAGTATCGTCGATAACATCGTGTTCGTTATCCCAGGTACTACCTTTTTTAACTCGCCAAAGCGCATGGTTCCGTTCAAAACGAGCTGATAGAGCACAATGAGTTTCCATTTGCCCTGCAGCATTGAGAGCAGAATGGTCACGGGACAATTGCCGAAGCCCTTCATTTTGCCGCAGGCAATTGCAGCCCGGTATTCTTCAAGTGTCATGTTCAGTTTTTCTGTCATGCGTTCCAATCCTAAAACACCCTCATACTCCCTAAACGGGATCCCCCAAAACGGACAGAATTTTAACCGATGGCGAAAAATTCTGCAATATGGAATTGACATAATTTTTTAACATGGTACATTTTCTTAATCATATCTAATTATTAGATGACGGTGTGGTGACAATCCAAAAAGCGCGGGGTATTGGCCGAAGGACAATAGCCAGCGCGGCGTATCGAGCCGTATGGCGAGATAGCAGGGCAAAAAAGGAGATGTCGGAATGAAAAAAATCATGATTCTGAATGGTGCCGGGCGGCGTAATGGCAATACAGCAGAATTAATCAAAGCATTTGCTGAAGGTTCGCAGAGTGCCAGCAAGGACGCACATAGTATAAAGATTATATAATTATATATTTATATTTAATTAGTTTTGTGGGCGTGCATACGCACGCCTTGCGTGTCGAAGGCGGCCATACCGCCTCTGATTGCAGCCACAGTTAATGCTGGCTTTTGTATGCAACAACATGTATATGTCTAATTTGCACCGCAAATTTGCGGCGTAAATTGTTCGTTTGCACCGCAAAAGGAGCTGTTAGATGCCTCAGTGGATTTGGGAACAGACTAATTGGCCTTCATTTGTATGGGATTCAGAGTCGTTGTTGCGACCGCTTGGCATTGTACGTGAGAAGTTTGGGGCATTGCGAGGGGCTTTGGCGTTGTTGGGGATGAGCGTGGAACTGGATACGGCGCTTTCGGCCATGACTGCGGATGTCGTGGGTTCGAGCGAGATTGAGGGGATAGTGCTGGATATGGCGCAGGTGCGTTCTTCAGTTGCAATGAGGCTGGGGCTGGAAACCGCGGGACTGCCTGTGCCAAGTCATTACATTAATGGTTTGGTCGATGTCATGATGGATGCTTGTCGAGATGCGAACGCGCCGATGAGTCACGAACTGTTGTGGGCATATCACAGGAAACTGTTTCCGGCAGGGGGGCCCGAAGTTGGGTGTTATCGGCATGGCAATGAGCCGATGCGTGTGATTTCGGGCCTCATCGGACGAGAAAATGTACATTTTGAGGCACCACCTGCGGAACGCGTTCCCGATATGATGGATGCTCTCGTTGACTGGGTGAACGACGAACACACGGTGGAACCGATTCTCAAGGCGGGCATTGCCGCACTGTGGTTTGTGACCATTCATCCTTTTTATGACGGCAACGGCCGGTTGTCGCGCACATTAACAGATAAACTGCTAGCTCGAGCTGACTGCTTGCCGCAACGGTATTACAGTATGACGGCAGCCATACAGCAAAGACGCATGTCCTATTATCGCATTCTCAAATCAACGCAGCGCGGCGGTCTAGATATCACACCGTGGCTTTTGTGGTTTCTGGATTGCCTGTCTGGTGCTTTGGAAAATGCCGATCACGTGATTGGGCAGGCAATTCGGCGTGCCAGGTTTTGGGATGCCCATGCACAAATCGCTTTAAATGATCGCCAAAGGCGTGTACTGCTACGGTTTATGGAACCATTTGAGGGCAAACTTACATCATCCAAATACGCAAAGCTCGCGAAGTGCTCTGTGGATACTGCATTACGCGATCTAAAGGAACTCGTGTCATTTGGTATTCTGGATGCAGAAGGCATCGGTCGAAGCACGCACTATGTCTGGAATCGACTAGCCTGGCCGAATGTATGAAAATACATCGCAAGGCAGTATATATAGCTCAAGTTTCACACCCTTATTATCCGTAGAATTGTACGAATAATCCTACGGCTTTGTGTTGCGCCCCTTCAGGGCGCTGATATGTGGAAATGCCAGTTACCTGGGGTTACGCTACGCTTCACCCCGGGCTGAAACATTTCGCC
>JAZODZ010000047.1:0-3567 GCA_045597285.1 Myxococcota bacterium | reverse complement strand
ACATGGCTACGATCCGACTTGCCACTGACGGGCCGTCACAATGCGTACAATCTGACGGCATCTGCAACGGTGGCAACGGAATTGGGCATATCTGCATCGTCGATTTGCGGCGGTCTTTCGCATTATCTCGGCGTGAAGAAGCGCCAGGAACTGATTGGCACGGCGGCTGGTGTGACGATATACGACGATTTTGCGCATCATCCGACTGCCGTCCGCGAGACGGTGCGGGCCATTAGGGCACGGCATCCCGAAAACCGGATTTGGGGCATATTCGAGATGAAGAGCAACACGTCCAGGCGCGCGGTTTTTCAGCACGAATATCCTGAAGCGCTAGCCGAATGCGACGAGGTCATTCTGAGTGCGCCGTGGAGAAAAGACGATCTCCCGCCGGAACAGCTGATCAACATTCCGAAAGTCGTGGATGATTTGAACGCGATGGGCGTGCATGCGCAAATGATTGCGGGTGTGGATGAAATCGTGGATTATCTGGCCGCGGAATGCCGGGAAGGCGATGTCGTTCTGGGGATGAGCGGGAGCGCGTTTGGCGGGCTTCACAGGAAATTGTTGGCACGGCTCGAGGAAAGGCAGTAATGACAAGGGGTTCGGCGCGTATGCAATAGCGCCGAACAGCTGCCGTATTCGCCGAAGGCGAATAGGCAGCGCCAAAACAGAAAAAATGGCGTGATTAAATAGTCATCGGACTCAAAGGATTGATAAAATGGCGCAGGAAGCAACACAGTTTGAGATTCTGGACCGCGTCGATGTCGGCGGCATGGCGGAGATTTTCCGCGCACGGAATCTTGCGAATGGCGAAATCATGGCGATAAAACGCATTCTGCCGTCGCTCGTCGGACAGAAGAATTTTATCAACATGTTTATCGACGAGGCGGCCGTGAGCATGCAGCTTCGGCATCCGAATATCGTGCGCGTCGACCAGATCGGCCTGATGGACAAGGCGCTGTTCCTGTCGATGGAGTTCGTGGACGGCGTGAATCTGCGCGACCTGCTGAGTTATGCGAACCGCAGTCACGATCCGATTCCGATTCACGATGCGATTCATATCGCCATACAGGTTCTGAATGCGTTGGAATATGCGCACAACAGCTGCGACGATAAAGGGCAGCCGCTGCACATGATTCACCGCGACGTGAGCCCGCCGAACATTCTTTTGGGGTACAACGGCGACGTCAAGATTACGGATTTTGGGCTTGTGAAGTCGAAACAGCAGGTTTCGCGCACAGTCCCCGGGCTGATTAAGGGTAAATTCAGCTATCTTTCGCCGGAGGCGGCTTATGGAGAGAGCATCGACCTCCGCAGCGATATCTATGCGGTCGGCATCATTCTGTGGGAAATGCTGACGTCGCAGCCGCTGTTCAACGATCCCGTCGAGATGAAGATTCTCGATCTCGTCCGCAAGTCGATTGTCCCGAGCATTCGCAAGATTAACCCGGAGGTTCCCGAAGAGCTTGAAAAGATCGTCATGAAAGGGCTGGCCCGCAATCGAAGCGAACGCTATCAGACCGCGGGAGAGTTCGAGATAGAGCTTCGCGCATTCATTTTGAAGATGGACTATCCACCGGCGAATATCGGCGTTCTCGTGTCGAAGGTGAAGCCTCAGAGCCTTGAAATGGAAGACTTTCTGGAGTCGGCTCCTGCACCGGAAGGCGCGACGGCAGCCGATGACGATGTTCAGCCGCATACGCGCAGTGAGATGATTCCTATCGATACGCTCAGGAAGGCAGCGGGACTCGATGGCCTGGGGAATGCTGACAAACCGGACAGTTCCGAGCCAAAATCGGATTCGGAATCAGCGTCATCGAAAGAAAACGAAGAGCCGAAAAAGACCGAGGAACCGAAAAAGACCGAGGAACCGAAAAAGACCGAGGAACCGAAAAAGTCCGAGGAACCGAAAAAGACCGAGGAACCGAAAAAGTTCGAGCAACCGAAAAAGTCCGAGGAATCGAAAAAGTTCGAGTGGTCGGAAAAGACGAATTTGGTTTCCAAACCGTCTGCACACGAAAGCGTTCCGAAGAAGAAGGCGCTGACTCGCGAACAAATCATCATCATTGTGCTGTTCGTTCTGCTTTGCATTATTCTGTCGGCGATCGTGATAAACTCCGGTGGCTATTGATATCAAAGCCAAACGGGTTTTGTAATTACGTTATCAGCGGATTTTGACTGGGGACTTTGGGTATATCGATGAAACTTCCCGAACCGACTGCTCGCTGCATGGAAATCATGCGGATTCATTCGCTTTGTGTGCTTGAAAAAGCGGAAAAGCTGGCACGAGCCAGCCGATTTGCCGATGCGATCGATTACGAGTTTTTGCGCGAAGCCGTGATGCTTCACGATTATGGCATTATTGGCGTGGATGCGCCTGATATCGGGTGTTTTGGTAGCGAGCATTATCTGAAGCATGGCGTGATTGGGGCGCAGTATCTTCGGGAACTCGATGCGAGACGCTATGCGCGTCATGCACGGGTTTGCGAGCGCCATATCGGGAGCGGCCTGACGGCAGAGGAAATCGTTCAGCAGGGACTGCCGCTGCCGGCGCGGGATTATCTGCCCGAGACACTCGAAGAGAAACTGATTACGTATTCGGACAGCTTTTTCAGCAAGAATCCCGGACGGCTCCGCGATGAAAAACGGTGGGAAAAGGTTCTTTCGGGGTGCGAGAAATTCGGGGCCGGTCCGGTGGAGAGAATGATTGCGCTGCACGAGATGTGGGACGGCTAATCAGATTTCACTAACTCCATTAGAGTTTGAATAGTTACATTGACATCGAGTAGTGCAGTCGGGTATGGAATAATGTCCCAATTTTGGACGGGACTGGAGGGTACTCGATGAGAAAATATTTGCTGTCGTTCGTATGTCTGTGCTGTGTGTTTACCGCGTGCAATCATAGCAGTGAGGATGAATGTTCAAGCCGCGATATGGCGCATTGCAGTTCTGATGGGCTTTCTATCCTGTATTGCAAGAATGGATCGTGGACGAAGCTGGCGACTTGTGATGCCCAACACGTCTGCGGGTATATGGATGGCGCAGTTCAATGCTTGCAAAACGAACAGGCCAAATGCGGCAGCCAGGTGACGTGCAGCAACAACGTGCTTCAGAAATGTGGTGAAGACGGTTTCTGGCATTACGAGACGTGTCCGGTCGGGACTGCGTGTGAGAACAATGCCTGTACGCCCCAATCCGTGGAACCTGTAAAGGAAGTTTATGGCATCGTCAAAAGGCAGTGCAGTGCCGACAAAAAGAGCATTGAACAGGTTGACACGCTTGGAAAAGTCACATCCCGCACGTGTTTGTCGGAAGTCGGGTTCGACACGGTATGCGAAACGTTTTCGAACGGTCATGTCGGGTGTGTCATGCCAAAGACGTGTACTGCAGATTTCCCATCATCCGGCCGTTGTGTCGATTCCCTGCTTATGCGTTGTGACGAGCGATTTATCTCGCCAAAGCCGGTGATAGACGATTGTTCTGCGATTGGGCGCATCTGCGCCGTCGTGGGCGGAAACGCCGAATGTCGTGAGGTTTGCACCACTGTCGGTGAGTATTCGTGTCAGA
>JAZODZ010000046.1:0-8220 GCA_045597285.1 Myxococcota bacterium | reverse complement strand
ACAATCTAAGTTTCGCACCCTTATTATTTGTGAATAATCCCGCAATTTGTGTTGCGCCCTTTCAGGGCGCATTTTCGGGGGGAATCGTTGTGCCCTGAGGGTACGCGCTATGCGCTTCACCCCGGGCTGAAACATTGCGCCCTTTCAGAGCACTGGTGCCCAACGGGCAGGGTGAGGTCAGCAAGTAGGGGCTGAATAGTTACCCACTTGTCTAATGCCTTCTATTTCCTTCCTCATCTCTATATCCCCACGTCATTCAGAACCATCCTGGAATCTGAATATTAATTGCTAATTGCTAATTGCTAATTGCTAATTTATCAATAATTCCCCTTGCATCGGCGATGATCCCCGTGTCTGCGTGCGCAAAAATAGGCGCTGTTTTATCTGTATTAATCGCGATAATGCGTTTTGCATTCTGAATGCCGGCCAAATGCTGAATGGCACCAGAAATACCGAATGCCACATAGATATCGGGAGAAATTGCTCGTCCCGTTTGCCCAACCTGCATATCATTCCGTGCCCAGCCCATGTCTACCGCCAAACGGGATGCCGCTAATCCAACCCCACATCGTTTTGCACATGCCGAAAGCTTTTCAAAATATTCTCGCGACCCCAATCCACGCCCGCCTGCAAAGACGATTCTCGCGCTGTCCAACTGAATGAGTTCATTTTGGAAGGATTCAAATGTCATTTCCGGAATCGCTATGCGCGGATTTGTATGGAATGTGCCGGAAATTGGCCAATCCCCTTGAACGGCTACCTGTTCTGACGGAACGATCGTCGCACAAAATGGCCCCGTCGGAATTTGGATCGTTTCGAGAATGCGATTCGCACAGATATGACGGACGGCTTTGGGAAGATATTGGATTTGAAGGCTTCCTATAAAAGGGACATCCTGCATCGCAGCCAACAGACTCAGAATGCGCTGCGAATAAGGCGTGTGAACGGCGATAACTGATATATAATTATTATCCGTTAGATATTCTCCGATCCGCAATGCAGTTTCCGTGGCATTCTGGCTCGAACCAAATTTCATAAATGGCTGAACTTCGGCTTCGGCACCAAGAACTCCAGCCATCGCTTGAAATGCAGTTACCGTTTGATTTTCTTCATATAAACACAGAATGTTCATACTTTTCCCCCCATAATTTGATGCATTTCTATATAAAATTCATCCTCCGTCATAAAACGGCACTTGCGATAATTCTGTTTTGATAGGGTCATATCGATCGTATGAATTGAACCACTGGATACATGGATTTCTTCAATAGGCTTTCGTTTGGCGCGAATAATGGCCGGAAGTCCCGGGAATCGCGGCTCCGCGAGGCGAAGTTCAGCCGTCACGACAAATGGAAGGGGCAGATGATAATGGGCGATTCCCTTGTCGTCCTCGCAGGAGACGTGGAATTGGCTGTTGCCAAACTCGATTTGAAATGCCGACATGAGGCAGGGAATGCCGAGTTTTGCAGACAAAATCTGCGCGGTTTGATGGGATTCAAAGTTGACTCCCATTTTTCCCGTCATCCAAAGCGTCTGACCGTCGTCTGGAATCGTGTCCAAAGCCGTTTGAACGACGATTTCTGGTGTGAGAACTGCGTTTTCCGCGTTTCCCCATATAGCGCGATCTGCTCCCATCGCGAGCGGTTTGAGCAGCGTCTTTTGCGATGGGGACAGGGAAAAGACAACGATTTCGTCCAAATACCCGGCTTCCTTGAGCTGTATCGCTTTTTCGAGCGCAATCAAGTCGAAATCGTTAATGATTTCGTTTTCTTTGACGAACTGAATCGACTGATTTGAACACGTAAGTGGTTCTTCCGGATTTTGTACGGTAGAGATGAAAACGACTGCACGGGGCATATATCATCCTTTACTGGCAAACGGGTTCGTCATCGTAGGGGTATCGCCGTTCGTTGAGCATGGCATTCACTTTAGTGACATCCCCCGAGGAGGCGCTGCATAGCAAGGCATCGAGGAAATGCCCCAGATAGACTTTATTCTTACAGTCGTTCAGCGCCGCAGTATCATTCAGATAAGCGTGTTCAGGACAACGGCTGGCTTTTTGATAATATTCTGGATGAAGATATCGTCCCGATGAAATGGCTTTGTAAAACTGGTTCATCGTAAACGAAATGCCGTCTGCAGGAATTGACGGATCTCCGACTTCCTGACCATCCCACAGATCCCACAACAAATACGTTATCCAGGCCTCACCGAGATCCTGATACATGCCTCTCGGGGCATCGAGGCTTGGTTGCGGGACGTAAACCGATCCTGACTGAGAATCATCATACAGATGGGCATAATCCAGCCAGTAACTTCCATTATCTATGACACGCCAATACTGTGACACGGGGGCATTGTTTCGAAGACTCATCGTTGCGAGTGAATAGAAAGTTGCCCATCCTTCGCTCCATGCAAGCTTCGGCTCGGAAACACTGGTCAGGTAATGGGTTCCGCCTTCCGTGTCATCGCGTTTTTGGAATAGGATATAATGCCCAAATTCGTGAAGAATAGTCGGATAACCCCAGGCTGATTCATCGTTATTTGAACCACCTACGAATAATGTCGAGTCCAGAGTCGTGTTTCCGACGGAAGTTTTAGTCATTTCATAACAAGTTCCGCAGTTCCAGGTAAATCCAGGATTCCACACAAGCGCAATGGATGGAAGAAATCCCATGTCGATGACAAATCCATGCTTGATGAGCTCTTCAAAAGACCGCACGATCGTTTGGAAGACATAAAGCGCACCGGATGCTTGTTCAATCGTTATCCGGATGTTCCCGAGATTGCCGGGATCGTTTTGATTGAGGTAATTGGACAGTTTGATTGACCACGTCCACGGTTCGTATGGCGTACTTGTACTCGCTTTGAGCGTCGCTATTTTCAGCTTTTTCCCCGCATAGAAAAACGGCGTGATCGAAATCCAGTCGGTCGCAAGTGGCAACCGTGATATCGGCATGGTAAATGTGCCATCCGCCGCCACCGTGGTGCTGGCAAGTTCGTTCCCGTCCGTGTCCCGCAACGAAAGGGGAATACGGGCGGCAGGAATGTCGATCTTTTGATCGAGTTTAGGATAGGTATAGGCGTCGTAATAGACGGTCTGGGTTTCGAGCATAAGCTTGCCGGTCACACGATATGGCATACATATACCGGTAGATTCGTTGCAAACACTTGCACCATCGCAGGTTCCGCACGTGCCGCCGCATCCGTCGCTCCCGCAGGTTCGGGTTTCACAGTTCGGCCTGCATGTATCGCAAACGCCGCTGTAACAAAGAAGGTTTCCAGAACACGATCCGCATGAACCGCCGCATCCATCGTCACCACATACTTTTCCGTTGCACTGCGGCGTGCATGTCGATGAACAAACACCCGATATACATTGCAATCCAGACGGGCATGTGCCGCAGGATCCGCCGCATCCGTTGGAACCGCATTGTTTGTTGGTGCATTGCGGGGTACAGGACGTCACGCAGATTCCCGTGACTTCATGGCAGAAAAGACCTGGATTGCACGTTCCGCACGAACCGCCGCATCCGTTGTCACCGCACTGTTTATTGGTGCATTGGGAAACACAGGCCGTATTTTGGCAAATACCGTAATGGCACTGCGTGCCTAATGCCGTGCATGTTCCGCATGAACCGCCGCATCCATCGGGGCCGCATTGTTTCCCATCACAGTTGCTCTTGCACGCGACGGGTTCCGCGCAGCCGTTGAGTGCCAAAAGAGCTAAAATGCATATCCATTTGATGTATTTCATGAATGATTTTCCAATGCTTTCATGGCCAGAATGAGCTGTCTGGCCAGTTCATTTGTTTCTCGTTCTACACCTTCATAATAAGGCACCGAAAGGGCTATCAGGTATCTCTCTGAACCGTCTGCAGAAGATACGACGGCGACTTCAAGGCGATCGTCGTCGATAACTTTTCCGCCCTTGTTATAGATGATGGCCTTGTCCCCAAGAACGCGTCGAACACCATCGTCAATGCACGATGGCGCTTCCTTGAGCGCCTGAATCAACATATCGGCGTCAGTGGCCAGAATGGGAAAACGATAACTGTCGGGAAGTTCACGATGGAGAACGACGCGCATCATCACTTCGGCCAGTTCCGCAAGTGTCATGCAGTTGCCTTCACGCGGACAGAAATGGCGTTTCCTTCCGGCACTCGTGCGCAGGGGAATGAGACCTTCGCGCTCGTTTTCGCGGTACAGCATCGCAGGCGACTGGCGGATATTGTCATCCGGATGATGGCGAGCATAGCGGCGCTGAAGCGTCATGGTCGGAAAATGAAACCAAACCGGCAGATAATCATCATTCGTCTGATCAAACCCTGCAATTTCCATGAGGCGATTATATGCCGTATTGTTGCTTGGAATAATGGCCTCACGGCACAGCATCTGAACTGTGCCCTCAAAATGCCCCTCGATGTCGTTAAACTGAAGCCGCACCTGACTGCTCAGATTGTATTCGCGCAACTTGACGAGTGCCAGTACTGCAGCCATGAGTTTGACCGTCGACGCTGGCCAGAAGTTTTCCTCGCCATCCATCGTCATCGAAAACACAAATGCCGTGTCGCGATATGAATAATACTCCAGACACGGTATGCCATTTTGAACACGAATCGGTGCAATCAGCGCATAGCTGTTTTGAGGAGGCGTATAGTTCTGCTTTTCAAAAAGCGTGTTTAGAGATGTTCGGTCGGCTTGTGCAAATAATCGGTTGAACCAGTTTTCATGATCATCGGGGCAGATATATCGATGTTGATGCGACGGCTGAATGTGGCTTAAAATATTATCTTTAACGCTGTCTTGCGCAACTGCCACGTTCAGACAAAGCAGAATACAGGCTATCAGAATGACTTGAACGATTTTCATCTTAAAATCACTCATGAAGCAGGCGAACTGCCTCGGGATAGGATTTGCCCATTTGCATACTCTGAATGAGTTCTGACACGATGTCTTTGAAATGCCAGGGCGGCTGGACTGGAATCGGCACACTCGCCAATGATAAGGCTCTTTGATGCCGAACGATTTCTTTTTCGTTTTGATTTTGCCGATGAATATCGAGGCTTTTCTGAAGTTTGTCGATGAATTTGCTGAGCCGTTTCTTTCGTTCGTCGATCCCCGATTGAATGCGCATAAGGGCGGATTCCATCAACATTCTCTGATTCATCGCCTCAAACACGGGAATGCGAACGTTTTCATACCAGTTCTTGAGAAGTTCGAGTTGCTGGATATAGAAGCGCGTATTATCGACTTTGTAATCGGGATTCCATATCACGGCGTTATCGAAATCGCGGCAGATTTCATGGCCGGATGTGGCAATCAGAGTATTTGCCTCGACATTGCGATTGAGTTTGGATCCCGCCGCGATGACAGCTCCGAACCCAACGCGTACAGGACTGACGATCTGTGTCTGACCGCCTATGAAAACAGGCTTTTCCCGCAGAAAAACGCCGTGTTCGACGTCACCAAAGATCGAAGCAAACTTGTCCCCCTGCGGCGTATAATTGTACAGCGCCATGCACGAACCGATTTCGGAATGCGCTTTCCTCGATGTACCGCCAGAAACAAGCGCATCACAAAAGTTGATGAGAGACCCCGCAACGACATCCGGGAAAAAGATCGTCTGTTTCAGTCCGCAGGTGTGACCGAGTTCAGAACCTTCTTCCATCAGTGTGCCCTCGCGGATTTCCGCACCATTCCTAACAATGGTGCGTTCAAGGAGCGTGCATTCGCGATATGTCCCTTGCATGATTCTGGCGTGATCGCCGATCTGCGCGTTTTCTATCAGGGCACCGCCGCCTTCACCGATGACGGATTCACGTCCGATATAGGTTTGCTCGCCTCGCAAAATGGTCCCAGGATAAATCACGGCACCGGCTTCAATATTTTCAGGACGGATATCTTCAAGAACCACCGAAGACGGACTGGGAATCCGAACGCCTTTGTCAATGAGTTTGTTTATCATTCTGTTCTTTCCCTTTGACGTAATTTGCTGTTCTCCACTCTTTTCCATTCTCTCGCCACCACGTCCACAGCCCTTCTCTTACGCCATCGACGAATTCTCCCTCGCCTTTTTTCTGACCGTTCTCGTAATACGAGGTCCACGTCCCGGTTTCTTTCCCGTCGATGAAAGAGCCTTTATCACGAATCTGACCATTCGCATGGAACCATACCCATTCACCATTCCGTTTGCCATTGACGAATTGTCCCTGACTCGAAACTGTTTCTGGTACATCGTGGTATGTCGTCCAAACACCGGTTTCTATGCCGTCGTCATAGTTGCCGGAGAATTTTTTGTTCCCGCTTTCGTAATAGCCAGTCCAGTTTCCCATCTTCCGATCGATCAGATAGCGACCCTTGAGCATCGGTCGGCCATTGGGGTAGTAATATTCCCAGTCGTTGTTCAGATGACCGAGATGAATGGAACCTTTTTTCTCAAGCGCTCCCGTGTCGCTGAACCATTGCCATTCATTTTCGCGCATTTCATGCTTTTTCAAAGGCATGGCACGATTGACTGCACACACTACGCAGCCGACTTCACGGTTCTCGGCATCGATCTTATATTCGCCCTGAATGTTCGAACATTGCGTGCTTGCCGATGACACGATTTCGTTACCCTCGTATTCGGCGGAATACCACTGCGTTCCGTTTTTTAGATAGTAGTTCCAACGCCCTTCTTTCATTTCGCCGAACATACCGTTGATTACGACGCCGGAAGCCTGCTTTTTGCCATCGGTATAATTGACGATTTGCATCGATTCATCGGAGCTGTGATCGGTTTTCTTCGAGATTTGACCGCCATGCGTGTATTCATACCACATACCGATCGGGGCGTTGGATTTATATTGAGATTTAATAGCAATGTGACCATCGACATAATACCAGTTCACATCGCCATCACGTGCCCCGCCTTTATAGGAGATTTCGCCGGCGAGCACACCGTTGCTGAACCATTGCTTCTGCACACCGGTTTTATAGCCATTTTTGTAGGTGATTTCGAATTCAGGCGCACCAGTGTCATAATACTTTCTCCAGGTGTCATGCTTGTCCCGGTGATAATAATCGCCTTCTTCCGCGACTTTTCCGTTATACCACCACGATTTGAAATGCCCTGTTCCCATCGTGATTTCGCACCCTTCGTCGAATGGCGTGCCATTTTCGTCCAAATACTGAATCCTTCCTTCCGGAATATTTCGTTTGACCTGATATTCTGCCAAAACAGAGCCGAACTTTTCTTTGGGAGTCTTGGACGGATGATATTCAGTCACAGTCCCATCGGCCTCTCCATCTTTATACGGGACGATTTTCCATATTTTCCCAAACTTATAATAATATATTCTTAAATAGGTTTCGTTTTCAGAATCGTTACAGTTTATATAAACCTCATCCTGGATATAATCGACGAACTCAGGCTTTTCTTTCCGTCCCCTCAATCGGCAGAGTTCGAATGTTGATTCATCGTCAATATTGCCTTTCCCATTGTACTGAACCGGAATCCACGCAACGCTTGCCGTAGTGTAGAGCTGAATGCGTCCGACTTTAATGCCGGGATCGTAGGGAACATCCGAAATGCTGTAGCCTTCAGTGACTTTAAGCCCTTCGGTATTAAACCATTCTGTCCAAAAGGCTTCGGCATTGGCTGGCGTGTCTTCGGGCAATTCTGATTGAGATGCCTTGCGATCGTAATAGCGCCGCATATTGATCGCCCCGGGTGGATCAAAGATGTCCCATTTGCCGGACGGTTTGTCCTCCTCATATTGCCCTAGTGCCATCGGCAAACAATCATCGTATTTTTCATACTTTCCATGCCTCTCGCCTTTTTCGTTATAGGTGATGACTTCGCTCAAAGCCCCCATGTCATTCCATTCGAAGGCAGTCCCGGAAATAATCCCGTTTTGATAGGGTTTTAAAATGCGTACGAAATCCTCGGGCTGATTCAATACGACTTCCCACCCGGCTTTTTTGTCATCGATCATCCAGACATACCCGAGAGCGGTTTTTTCATCGAGATCGTGGTAATACTTGCTGTTGTTGCCGTAATCGACGGCATACATCCAGCGGCCCTGCGCCTTTCCGTCCAATTTACAGCCGACGAGGCGAGTATCGACTGTCGAGATTTCGCCTGCGGCACTCGTCATTTCGAACGATACAAGCTCGCTTTTCCAGCTACCGCCAAGACTTTCGCATGCCTCGGCGGTCTTGATGTCTTTGGCCTCG
>JAZODZ010000045.1:0-4672 GCA_045597285.1 Myxococcota bacterium | reverse complement strand
AATTTTAACAAAAGATTGCAATAAGAAAGTTTATTTGTTGTGGCATGACAAGAGTGCCCCATTTTCCGGACATGGTAAGACATGGCCGCATTTATCAGGAAATAGACATGAAAAAATCGATTTTAGCTTTACTCATGACATCCCTTCTTGCCATTGGTGTTACTGGTTGTGGCATCAAGACCCTGAATCCTGAGCCGGTTCCCCTGAGCCAGAAGACAGCCCCGTTTGGCAAGAAGATCGCGTTGAATGAAACGGCAGTTCCGAGCACGTTCAATCTCTGCGGCAAAGAAGTGACGAACTTTAAAGAGTCAGTTCGCAATGGATTCAAACACATTGCAGGTCCGGAGGATGGTACAATTGCGATTACGTCTTCAGAAGAATCCGTTTCGACACTTCGCATTGATTCCCTCGAAGCCAGCTGCTTAGGTGACAAATTCGTGGAAGGCGCAGTCGTTACGTTCAAGTTTAAATTTACGTGGAGCTTCAAGGATGGTTCTGAGTTCTCACAGAGCACGACGATTGCCGGCGGTTCGGAAGACGGCCCGAAAGATGCTCTGAAGATTGCGATTGAGAATATGTACAACTTTGCTCTGAGCGCTTACCTGAGCAAACTCAATCTTGGTACGGCTAACTAATTTGTAGTTGCTGTTTTGAGAGGCGGTTTCCATTGAGGACCGCCTTTTTTGTGTTCTGTATTGAACACTGTGGATATGGAGGTTGTTGCCTTCAGCGTGTTGAGGGGGCAATCCCCGGAACGTTGTAGAGTATGGATATGGCGCGGACTGGAAAAATTGCGGGGATTTTGATTCTTTTCGGCGTGGTCTGCATCGTGACAGAAATTATTTTGGGGTTCCGCGTTTTGCCGTTGCACATTTCAGTCGCGATGGGGAGTTATATTTTTTTTCTCGTGTGCATCGTGTCGTGTCTTTTTATTCGGAAAAACCACGCCTGCTCCATTGCGATTGCGTCGAGTGAGGTTGGGATTGCGAATGCCATAATGACCTTGGTTTCGGGTTCAATATGGGCACATTATGCGTGGGGAACGTATTGGGTGTGGGAACCGCGTTTGACAGGGATGCTATTGACGACGATGTTTTTTGTGTCGTGGCGGATCGCAGTGGGAATTTTGGGAGAGACCGCGGTTAGAAACAAGAAACTGACGGCATCGCTGGTAATTCTGGGGATACCTGGGATGTTTTTTACGCATGTTGCGGTACGATTTTTTGGCGGGGTTCATCCTTCGGGAACGCATGCACTCAATTCAGCGCCGGTATTATGGTGGGCGTTTGTATTGATGGGTGTAGGCGTTTCGGCGGTTTCGGCGGGGATGTTTCTTTATCGGTATGCCAGGTTGTTCAGGGATGAAGCGCGTAAGCGGAAGGGGGAGTAACTATCCAGACCTTAATGGCTTTCATAAATACGTAATCCTGTCGAAATGAGGCAGTAGGCAGTAGGCAGTAGGTCGCAATGATGTAAATGCTTTGTTTTTTAGAAATTCCTCTGTTCTCTGAGGATAATGAGTTGAGAAAGACTTCTTTTCTCGAGCGAGTCGCCCGCGTCCCCTGGTAGGGCTGAATAGTTCTAAAAAAATAACAGAAATAAATTGACAGAGTGGAAAAAATAGTTCATAAGCGCGACGTTCCAAACGGAACCGAAGGTTCCGTAGGCGCTTGGCTAGGTAGCTCAGTTGGTTAGAGCAGGCGGCTCATACCCGCCAGGTCGGCGGTCCGAGTCCACCCCTAGCTATTTACCCCCATGCCATACATGGAATTATGGCTAGGTAGCTCAGTTGGTTAGAGCAGACGGCTCATACCCGTCAGGTCGGCGGTCCGAGTCCACCCCTAGCTATTAATGGCGGTCTTAACGACCGCCTTTTTTTTTCGCCTGTGATGCCAATGCGACAATGCCTGCTTCGGACAATTCAGCTCGCGTTTTTAATCGCACTTTTCATGGTGCCAATGTGCGTTTATGGGCAATCGCTGGCTGTTGGGGCTGGGTTTGGCTTTCCGTTGATGAATTATTTTACGGGGCAGACCGGCCGTGAATACCGCATTACGCCCGAACCGGGGTACTATGCGGTTCTGAAAGATTACGAGAACTCGCTATGGTCGGTTCATCTGAACGCAAGCCTGCTGTTGGAGTTTGATCTTCCGGTCGATATCGAAATCCGTTTTGACGCGACCCAGATGAGCTGGAAAAAAAGCCATACGACGCATGTGTCATGCAGGCCAATCGATGTTGTGAATGGCGAGATCAATGATGCGATAGCGCAGTATTACGCGATAGACAGCCTTGAGGATGATACGTGCATCAACCGTTCGTCGTACAAGACGGATGCCGATATTTCCAACGGCAGCCTGGCAAAGCTGTGGTTTTTTCATATTTCAGGCGGTGCACGTTACAGCTATTTTGAGCGTGGGCCAGTGGATCTGTTTGTCGGCGGACATCTTGGATTCACGATAGCGTCTCAAATAAAAAGCGACACCTGGTTTGGCGGGAATGTTGGTGCAATGCTCGGCATTGTCGTCAAGATAACGGAACGGTTTTGGGCGGAACTGGATGCGCGGCTGATGTTTCTCGTGACGCAGGTTCCCCAGGATACGCAGACGCGAATCAATCACGAAACCCAGACAGGCGGGAATATTTTTACGTCACTCGTCCAGGCGGATGCATACGTCGATATTCAGTTTTCCATTCGTTTTGATCTCAGCACGCTATGACAACGATCCTGACTATTGGCAATTTTGATGGCTTGCATTTGGGACATCGGCATTTAATCACGATGACGATTGAGCTTGCCCGCAGCTGGGGAGCCAGAGCAATCGCGATAACGTTTACGCCGCATCCTCGTCAGTATTTTCATCCCGTGCCGCATTTTTTGATACATCCCGAGCAGATCAAGGAGCAGATCCTTGAATCGCTTGGTCTCGATGACGTTTCTTACCTTCCATTCGGTGACATCCATACGCTCACGCCAAGGGAGTTCTTTGACAATATCCTGCTGCCGTTGGAACCTGCGGCGATCGTTCTCGGTTCAAATTTTAATTTTGGAGCTGGAAAGGCTGGGAATATCGACATGTTGCGCGAGTTTTGTGCGGAACATGACATTGCGCTGCATTCTCTGACGATGGCGTCGTGGAACGGAGCGCCCGTGAGTTCGTCTCGTATTCGTACTGCGATTCAGACCGGGCATGTGGAGGATGCGACAGCGATGCTTTCCGAGCCGTATTCTCTTTATGGCATTGTCGAGCACGGGGCTCGCCGGGGACATACGGTTGGGTTTGCCACGGCGAATATTCATGCACCGGAACAAGTGATGCCGCGTCTTGGCGTCTATTCATCGCATGTTCAGATTGATAACGATAAAACGTATGAAGCGGTGACAGCCATTACGCAGACGCCGACCTTTGGAACCGTGGAGACTCTGGCAGAATCCCATATTTTAGGATTTGATGGCGATATTTATGGGCATTCGATACGCGTGTCGTTTAATCATTTTATCCGTGAGGAAATGAGATTTCGTTCGCTTGAGGAGTTTACGGCGCAGTTGAAAGAAGATTGTGCGCGTGCACGGGCATTGCACGAACTTGGGGCTTCCTGTAAAGGGAAGGTATCGTAGAATTTTTATTAAACAGAATAACAATTTGACCAACAACAAAGCGTTGGAGGGACAGCTGAGAGCGGAATTATGACACTATTCAAGAGTAACCAAACCAATAAATTCAGCGGTCCGCAGATTTTTATTCTTTCTGTGCTTGTTTCTCTCATTTTACTGTTTGTGTATTCAAAGAACTCTATCATCTATGAAATGAATGACTTTAGTGATGAGAATAATTTCATCTCGATCACGGATGCTATGTTTCACGGAAGGGTTCTCTATAAAGATATTTTTGAGCATAAAGGGCCTTTTTTATTTTTGGTGTACGGCCTGATACACGTTCTGGGAAACAGTTATTTTACGGTATATCTATTTGAAGTTATTGCCAATGCCCTGTTTGTGTACTTTGGCACAAAGATTATCCTTTTATATGATGAGGAGGCAACGAGGGCCAGAATATTACTATATGTGTTATGCCTGGAATTCTGTCTTTGTACTGCGGCTTCGTTCATGTTTGGGGGAACTGTTGAAGAGCTGTATTTATGGATGTCGTCGTATGGTCTATACGTCACACTCCGGAGTTTGAAGTCTGGTCAGTATTATTTGCGTAAAGAAATCATATTGATGGGATTGCTTTGCGGGGCGCTGTTCTGGACAAAGTATTCCTTGCTTGGTTTCTATTCAGGCCTTGCGCTTTATATAATAGGATGGAATATTGCGCAGAAGAATTTGGCGAGGCTTGGAAAAACGATTTTACTCTTTCTGGGTGGCTTTGCGATAAGTAGTATTCCTGTTATGATATACAGTTTGAGCACGCAAAGTTTTTCCGATATGGTGAATATCTATTTTATTGAAAATATTTTTAATGAGCACATGACCATGAGCTTTGAGGGACGACTAAGTCTTCTGACCATTATGTTTTATAAAGATGTGGCAGCTATTCTTCTAATATTGTCTGGACTTGTGTTTGTTATAAAGAAGGAACAAAAAAATGTTAAATTATTGCTTATATCGACGATCGTGCCGGCATTACTTGCTTCATGTTGTTTAGAAGTCATTTTTTTCTATTATCCT
>JAZODZ010000044.1:0-9035 GCA_045597285.1 Myxococcota bacterium | reverse complement strand
CCAAAAACCAAAAAAAAGGCATCCGATGGATGCCTTTTAAGAGTGGAGCTTATCGGGATCGAACCGGTGACCTCATGACTGCCAGTCATGCGCTCTCCCAGCTGAGCTAAAGCCCCAATGGAGCTTATCGGGATCGAACCGGTGACCTCATGACTGCCAGTCATGCGCTCTCCCAGCTGAGCTAAAGCCCCATGGACATGGAGCTTATCGGGATCGAACCGGTGACCTCATGACTGCCAGTCATGCGCTCTCCCAGCTGAGCTAAAGCCCCATGGAAATTGCAACAGAACGTCGCAACGGGCGAGCGTTATAACGGAGTCGCATGTTGTGTGCAAGTATTTTTTTTAGTTTGTACCACATTTATGGTGTGCTAGAAGCTGGCGCGTATTGCGCGTCGCAATAGCGCCAGTTCGCCGGCGTATGCAATAGCCGGCGACCGGGCTGCGTACGCAGTAGCAGCCCCCTAAAAAAACTCACGAAACCAACGCATTCAGGCACGTATGTATCAATTTGATGAAAAACAGTTCAATCCACAGCAGCTCGAAGCCGTTTTGCACGACGAGGGACCGATGCTCGTCCTGGCCGGTGCTGGAAGCGGCAAAACCAGGATTATTGCGCACCGCGTGGCGTATTTGATCGATTACCGCGGCGTCGAACCGTCGTCGATCGTGGCCGTCAGCTTTACGAACAAGGCGGCCAGGGAACTGCGCGAACGCGTGGCGAGCTTGATCGGGAAAGACAAGGCGCGGCGCTGCCACCTGTCGACTTTCCATGCGCTCGGCGCCGATATTTTGCGGGCACACATCAGCAAACTGGGATGGAAACTGCCGTTCGCGATTCTCGACAACGACGACCAGATCTCGATCATTAAGGACGTGCTCAAAGACATGCACTTACAGGGCTCGACGTACGATCCGCAGACGCTTCTCGGTTTCATATCGAAAGTCAAGACGGCGCACGTCGCACCGCTCGACATGCCGGGCATGCGCTGGAAACCGCAGGGGCGCACGCTGGCAAAGATTTTCGATCATTACCAGACCATCCGCAAGTCAATGAACGCGATCGATTTTGACGACATGATCGCGCTGCCGACGGAGATTTTTGAACAACATGAAGATATCCGCAAGGAATATGCAACGGCGTGGAAATACCTGCTCGTCGACGAATACCAGGACACGAACGCGCTTCAGTTCAAGATGCTCCAGCTGTTATGTCGCGAGCGAGCGAATATCATGGTCGTAGGCGACGACGATCAGTCGATTTATGCATTCCGAGGGGCGGATTCGTCGCATATTCTGGCGTTTCCGACGCTGTTCGAGAACGTGCGCGTCGTGTCGCTCGAGCAGAATTATCGATCGACGCAGGTGATTCTGGATGCGGCAAATGCCGTGATTGCGCAGAACGTGAAGCGGCATAAGAAGAATTTGTGGAGCGATGTCAAGACGGGAGATTTAATCCACCTTTTCAGTTGCGGCACACCCGAGGAAGAGGCGGCGTTCGTCGTGGAACAGATAAGCCAGGAACGGTGCGCCCATGATTTGGAATACCGGGACATCGCGATTTTATACAGGACGAACCCGCAGAGCCGGCTTCTCGAGGAAAAGCTCGTCGAGGCGCAGATTCCCTATCGGATCGTCGGTGGATCGAAATTCTATGAGCACGCGGAAATACGCGATTTAGTGTTTTATTTGCGGTCGGCGTTTTCGTTTCACGATGAGCTCGCATTGCGGCGCATCATCAACACGCCGAGACGCGGCATCGCGGCGGGCACGCTCGCTCGGCTCGATGAAGTCGCAAAGTCGCAGAACATCTCGTTTTTCGAAGCCGTGAAGTGCGAATGCCAGGGCACGTCATTGCAGCCGGCGGCGCGGATGAAACTGAGTGAATTCGTCGATTTGCTGGAAAAATACCACCGCCGTTTTATGGCCAAACAGGAACCGATTGCGGAAACGATGCAGTCATTTATCGATGACATCCACTACATCGCATATCTGCAAAGCACGAGCAGTTCGGATGAGAATGCGCGGCGGCGTAAAGAAAACGTCGAGGAACTTTTGACAGCGATTGCGACTTATGAACGCCATGAAGGGCGAGATTTGTTTGGATTTCTTCAGAATGTCGCGCTGGAGCCGCCTCAGAAAAAGGACGATGAAAACCCCGACGAAGTGACACTGATGACGCTACATTCCTCGAAAGGACTGGAGTTTAAGTCCGTCTATATCGTCGGCGTCGAAGAAAACCTGCTGCCTCACGCGAACTCTCTGAAAGAGCCGGATTTGTCGGAAGAAAGGCGGTTGTTTTACGTCGGGATCACGCGTGCAAAGCGATACCTGACGCTGACCTATAACCGCAACCGCCGGCGCATGTACGAAACCATCGACATCGAGCCATCGCGGTTCATTCAGGACATACCGAAAGAGACGATCACGACGTCGAATTCGGACGACTCGGAAGCCGCACAGGCACTGAAGAAAGAGAAAGAAGCCATCATGGCGGAACGGTTTGCGAGGATGCGCGAGCTGTTCAAGTAAAAGCGGGAAGAAGTGAAGATTAAAATCCCAAGAATTGTTGCAAACACTGTATCTGTCCCATATACTTATTGATTGGTATTTGTTGTGAACACAATATTTTTTAACGGAATAAGAAAATGAAACGCACCATCGGAATGACAATACTTTTGGCATTGGTGATTGGCGGATGCACACTGGAAGATGGCAATGAATGCCAGGAAGGGACGCCTGAGACATACGCAAACAATGCAAGTGACAAATGTGTCAAGACCAGCTGTATTGATGGAAAGTTCGTGGAAGATACGCCCTACAAATACTCATGCATAAAGGAAGACGGCCTGTTTTCCGGATATGGAGAATGTCTTAACGGCGACAAGAAGACTGATCAATCGGATCCCGACAAAGAATATCTCTGTACGGATGGCAAATGGAAAGAGATTGAGTTCGAACGCCAGTGCGATGACGGTGTTACATTTCAGAACTCCCCCAAGAATCAGTGTGTCAAAACGACCTGCGTAAAAGGCCGCGAACAAAAAGACGAATCGTGTCAATATTCCTGTCTTCTCGATTCCTTGACGAATACATTTACGGGCTGTGGCGAATGCGTAAACAATGAAATTAAATGCGAAGAAGGCACTCAGTATAAATGTGGAAACGGCAAATGGAATGTCGACGTTCCCTGCACTTACGGATGCAATAGCGATACGAATTTATGTCTGGTCTGCATAAATGACAGTTTTCAATGCATTGACAGTCAAATCAAGACATGTATCAACAATACCTGGGAAATCACCAAGCAATGCCCATTGGGATGCTCGCAAACAGGGGCTTGTATCGAATGCGAAAACGGCCTGGATCGATGTGAGGAGAGCAAGCTCGAGACGTGTATCAATGGCACATGGTCTACGGTTAAAACCTGTTCAAACGGCTGCAACAGCGAAAAGAATACTTGTAATTCGCCCAAAATTCCGAAAGCAGGCGATTTGTGCGTTCCAGAAACTTTTGAAGAAGTGTGCACGGGCGGCATTCATTACGTTTGCACAGCCAACCGCGTCAAAGAACATAAATGCAATGCCACAAATGACAAAAGATGTGCGGAGACAGCCCATGGTCATGTCTGTTCTCTCAGCGAAGAATACACAGTTCAGTGTTCAGCAGAAAAAACATATATCGGCGTCAATGATGTATGCAAAACCGGCAAACAGATGGTTTTCTTATGCGACAAAGATATCAATGGGAAATATATTGCTGTCGAAAAATCGGGCCCATCGGTATGCGTAACACACCCGCCTTTTGGGTCATATCTTCTGTCCTGCAACAGCAATGACGAAGAGGTTGAAACGCGATGCAAATCCTGTGATTACGACTCGGACGGCAATGCGGTCTGTATTACCGATGATTTGACGGCAGAGCACCATCTCGACGAACCATGCAATGACCCCAATGCCCGTGCCTGCGACGGCGATTTTCTCATCAAATGTAATGGCACCAAGTATGTCGCCGCTAATGTAAACGAACAGGGCGAAAAGTTTTCGTGCGGTCAGGTGGCGAGCAATTTCTATTGCGATGAACTCAGGGCCCTATCCTACGCGCAATGTGTGCAAGAATGCCCAGATGATAGCGAGGTTGGATCTCAGTATTATTCGGTAGCCTGTAAAGATAACTTTATCGAAAGATCGATATGTCAAATCGGACAAAGCGGAAAGAAAGGCATATTTGGCGGTGTTCTAACGCCATCCATCTGTTCGGCAGAAAATGTCATGAAGACCTGCACTCCCGACAGCACCGTTCCCGTGGACAAACCATGTCCTGGCGGATGCACGATGGCATTAAAAGGATCTAACTACGAAGCAGCGTGCTCTTTGCAGCCCTGACCGCCGTGTCCCGGCTGTAACGTATCATGACAGCCGCACCGTTCAAGGCTTTCAAATCATTGTTATTCACCGTGAGGTTCTGGCCGCCGCCCCACCCCCATTGCCGTTGTCCGGCACGCGTCGGCACGCCTCTTCCTGCAAATTCCCAAAAGCTCACCAAATGGAGAGCTTTTTTTGTTACCATAAAAGGCCCCGCGATAATTGTTAGAAATCGCCCTGAAAGGGCGAAAGATTACAGCCCGGGAAGAATATGCCCCACACGGATGCTGTTTAAACATCTTTCGACAAAAAGCCTTTGTTGCGAATTTTTAACAAAAATAAGTGCCTCCAAAGCCCTGAATAAATGGCAATGGAGTTTGGTGTTTGTGAAATAAAATTCGCAATTGAGTCAACACACCTCGATTTTTACCCCGAAAATCGCGCATAAAACGCATAAATTTTGAATTTAATTCATACCAAGGTGCAAAAAAATATTTGCACTCGCAAATCTATCTGCTATTAAGAGGATGGTGTGAGTTGATGTGGGTGAAATGCTTTCACTTGGCACTCATTTTTTCATTTAAAAGAGATCCCAGCCCATGGATGGGATACAATCGAGGAAATACGGAGAAATCATGGATAGCAAACTTTTAAGACTTTTGTTGATCGGCGGTCTTGCCCTTGGCCTGAATGCGTGCGATGATGATAATAATAGCGAACCCGAAGAATGCGTCACACGCTGTGAAGCGAATTTCTCGCTACAATGCCAGCCCGGTGGCTCAGTCATAGCCGTGGACTGTTCAAAAGCCGGTGGCTGCAATGCCGAGACAGGCCTTTGTGCAGGTACCCCCCAGCAGACTGCAGTTTGCCTCGATGGCGCAACAAAGTGCGAAAGCAACGCGACGTGGAACTGTCTGAACGGACAGTGGGCTCTTGGTGCTACATGTCCCAACGGCTGTAACGGCAATGCCTGTGCAGAAGCTGCCACGCAGGGCGATTGCTTTGCTGGTTCGAAGAAATGTGAAAACAATGTCGCCTATGTTTGCGGCAGTACCACATGGGTTAAAGCCATGGATTGCCCCAACGGCTGCGATGCCACGACCAAAGCATGCAAAACCGGTTTAGCCTGTTCCGATGGTGCCCTTCAGTGCAATGGCGCTTATGTCCAGGCCTGCTCGAACGGTCAATGGGTAACAGCTCCGACCGCATGTGCCAATGGCTGCGAAAATGGCAAATGCAAATCCAACAGTGCCCCCGGCCCTGTCGTTGAAGTGGATGACTGCGATTACTATAACTGCTCTGACGAATATCTTTCCGAGTGCGGCGGTGAAGGCGACACTGCGCTCTGCGATACCGAGTATCTGTATTGCGTGAACCGAATGGCATCATTGGACGGCGAATGCAAAGATGGCGAAACGGCTTACGAAGTGCCTCTGGAAGATGGCAGCAAGCAGCAATACTGTCTGATCGTCGGTGCCACAGAAGCCTGCCTCGAAGGCGGCGGCGGTGAAGGCTGCGAATACGAAAGCCAGTGCACTGGCAATGTCCTCAACACCTGCTATGACCTTTCCTGGATTGGCTGGGGCATCTTCAAAGACGACTACGATTGCTCCGAGCTCGACAAAGTCTGTGCCGTAATCGGCGGCGAAGCCGACTGCCACGACACCTGCACTTCCGCTGGCGACATGGGCTCCTCCTGTAGCGTCGATGAAGACTACGGCAACGAAGTTTCCGTCGCCAAATCCTGTGTCCAGGGCGATGACGGCAACCTTTATGTTGCAGAAGTCAAAACGAGTTGCGCAGCAGCCTGCACCGATGGAAAATGCGTCGTCCTCGATCCGAACGAAGGCAAAGAATGCGACCCTGAAACAGACGCAAGCTACTGCAACGGCAACATTCTCGTCGAATGCGATAGTTGGGACGAAGCTTGGGCCGCCAAAGACTGCGTTTACAGCAATAACGACAAATATACATGCCTGCCTGGCCTCGACGATCCCTTCGAATGCGCGATTCCATGCACCGCCGCCGACGAAGGCAAAATCCTGTCAGAATGCGAATATTCTGACTACTATTCAGCCTATGTTCAGATGAACTACGTCTGCACCAAGATCACCGACGGCGTTTATTCCTATCAGTGGAAGAACGGCAAATACTGCGGTGACAAATGCGATGACAAAGGCGAGCTCTGCGTTAAAGTGCTCGACAACGAAGGCGACAGCTGCGATGCCAAGACATTCGCGGAAAGCTGCAAAGGCGACATCATTTCCTACTGCGGCGAAGATGGCACGGTCACGGCATTTAACTGCGGCCTCAATAGCGCCAACTGCCACGTCTTTACAGAAAGTGGCAAAGCCGACTGCGCGACCGAAAAGAACGTCTGCACCGAAACAGGTGCCACCTCCTCGATTTGCACCGACTCCCTCTTCTACAGCTATGAAACGCTCATCAGCTGCTCTGCCGCAGACAATGGCAAGAGCTACTGGATGGCCACCGGTGAAAACGAATGCAGCGGTTATTGCGATGCACAAGGCGTTGCCTGCGAAGGCGGCTCTTCTTCCGGCTCTTCCTGCGATTACTATGACTGCTCCGATAAATATGGCTCAAACGGCTCCGCAGATACCAAATGCGATGAAGAACCGAACGCCCTCTGCGACGGCCAGTACTTCTATTGCGTCGCCCGCGCCGCTGAATCCGATTCCGCCTGCGCCAGCGGCGAGAAAGCCTACAGCGCTGAAGCACAGGACGGCTCCACGAAAACGTACTGCCTGAACGTCGGCGACGATGAAACCTGCCTCGGCGGTAGCAGCAGCAGCGGTGAAGTCGTTGTTTGCGACGAGACCTGCAAAGTCACGGGCGGTGTCCTCTGCTCCGATTATTGCAAAAACGAAAAAGGTTCAGACGTCTGCTACATGGACGATGAATACGTTTACTGCAGCGATCCCAATGCCTAATAGGCTACGCCAGCTATAAACACAAGCCGCCCCCTTTCGGGCGGCTTTTTTTTGGGGGCGTGCGGCTATCTGCGATACGCCGCACTTGCGCCGTGCAGACTGCACGGCGCGCTCGCCTATGCGCTCTGCGCATACGGCTCGCTATCGTGGGTTACGCGTTGCGTACACCCACGATTATTAGGTACTGACGGTTGCGCCGCGATGCGGCGTTTTGTTCGCCTGTGCTCCGTCTCTACCCCCGGGCGCTAAAATTTGGTTGCAATCGCATAAACGCCGCATTAAATTTGATAGAACGACTATTTTGTCGCCAAAAATTTAATCACACATCATACGGAGGTACACATGAACCAGATTACAGACGCTTTTCTGCACGATATTCCCAAAACGGATCTTCACGTACACCTGGATGGTTCACTGCGTATCGAAACACTGATAGATCTCGCACAGGAACGCAACATTCCCCTGCCCTCCTACGATCCCCCAAAACTTAAGGAAATCCTGAATATTGGCGGCATTCATGAAAACCTCGAAAGCTACCTCCGAGTTTTCGACACGACACTTCTCGTACTCCAGGATGAAGATGCACTGACGCGCGTCGCATTCGAACTCGCCGAAGATGCTGCGCTCGAAAACTGCCGATATATCGAAGTCCGTTACAGCCCGATTCTCCATCAGAGAAACGGTCTTTCGCTTCCCGTCATCGTCGAATCCGTCGCCGCCGGCCTCCGCCGCGCTAAAAAACAATACGGCATTATGAGCGGCCAAATCATTTGCGCCCTCCGCCACATGCAACCACAGACCTCACTTCGACTCGCAGAACTCGCCGTTGCCTTCAAAAACAAAGGGGTCATCGGTTTCGACCTCGCCGGCGGCGAAATCAACAACCCCGCAGACAAACATCGCGAAGCCTTCGAATACGTCCGCAAAAATAACCTCAACTCGACCGTCCACGCCGGCGAGGCTTATGGCCCCATCTCGATCCATCAGGCCATTCACGATTGCAACGCCCACCGAATCGGCCACGGCACAAGACTTCGCGAAAATGGCGATCTCCTCAATTACGTGAACGATCACCGCATCCCCCTCGAAGTCTGCCTCAAGAGCAACGTTCAGACCGCCGCCGTCGATGCCATCGAAAACCATCCGCTCAAGTTCTACATGGATTTCGGCCTTCGCGTCACCCTCAATACCGACAACCGCCTCGTCACCGATACGACGATTACGGACGAATACAAACTCGCCTGCCAGGTCTTCCACCTGACTTACGATGAAATCAAACGACTCGTCGTCGACGGCTTCAAATCGGCGTTCATGCCGTTCAGAAAGAAACGCGAAGTCATGCGCCTCGTCCTCGATGAATTCGATCAGGTCTCGAAAAAATACGGGCTTTGCAGTGAAGTCGAGGCAACCGGCGTATCAAGATATGCCATCGACCGCGTCGGCGAAGACCCCATGCCGGATTAATCGTTTGCATAAAAAAATCCCGCTGTTCCATCGGAACAGGGGGATTTTTTTGACTGAACAGTTGCCCTATTCAGACCTCACCCGCCGCTACGCAGCACCCTCTCCCAATGGGAGAGGGATATGGGTTCGCAACGCTCACCCGTTACTTTACACAAGAATTAATCACTTTTTTAGTATCTAAAGCCACATCCATGGATTGAGATAAATTCTGAAATTCAGACTAATCATCAGTTGACGAACTACTGCCTACTGCCTAC
>JAZODZ010000043.1:0-2189 GCA_045597285.1 Myxococcota bacterium | reverse complement strand
CTTTTTGAGTACCGGATAATGCGTGCATCCGAGGATGAGCGTGTCGAGTTCGTGGCCGTTGGCAAGGTCGAGCAGCTGATCGAGATATTGCCTGACGACGAGCTGCGCGACTTCCGTTTCGGCCCACCCTTCTTCGACGAGAGGCACGAAAAGCGGGCAAGGCTGCCCAAAAACATAGGCGCCGCTGTCGAGTTTGAGGATGGCACGTGAATAGGCCTTGCTCGAAATCGTGGCACGCGTCCCGATGATGCCGATGCAGCGCGATTTCGAGGTCGCCACGGCAAGTTTCGAGGCGGGTTCGATGACGCCAAAGATGGGCACGTCGAATGTTTCGGTCAGGAAATCGAGGGCATGCGCACTGACCGTATTACAGGCGATGACGATGGCTTTGACGCCGCGCCGCACGAGCTGACGGGCACAGGAATCTGCATATCGAATAATAGTCTGCGGCGTCCGGTTACCGTAAGGGACTCGCGCCGTGTCGCCGAGATAGACGAGCTCTTCGTTTGGGAGCGCCTGCCGAATGGCATCGAGGACTGTCAGGCCTCCGACACCGCTGTCAAATACGCCGATGGGGCGATTGTCAAAATGTTCTTCCATGATGAGTTGATGTGGAGTGTGGAAGCCAAATAAAAAAGCCGACGCGTATGATAATAGCGTCGGCGCTGCGGCGTATGCAATAGCCGCAGCAGGCGCGGCGTATGCGCCGCGCCCCATCAATGCAGAATGCCGTCGAGGAACTGTTGCATGTCGTAATTTCCGGCGGGCTGGCGGGCAAGCCACGATGCGATTTTGCAAGCGCCAACAGCAAATATTTCGCGGCTTTCGGCCGTATGCTTGATTTCGAGACGCTCGTTTTGCCCGAACCACACGGCAGTATGCTCGCCGGCCACGGTTCCGCCGCGAAGCGAAGCGATGCCGATGCTGTCGGGATTGCGTTTTTCGTGCAGGGCGGAACGGTCAGTCAGAATCTGCGGATTGCGGCCTTCGGCACGCATGACATCGGCGATCGCGTTCGCAATCGTGAGGGCCGTTCCGGACGGTGCGTCGACCTTGCCGTGATGATGCGCCTCGAGAATCTCGCAATCCCAGGCACCGAGTACCGCTGCCGCCTGACGGCAAAGGCGCTGCATGAGCGCCACACCGAGGGAAGTGTTCGACGAAACAAAGACCGGCTGGGCATCGGCAAGCGCAAGTATTTGAGCCTTCTGCGCCTCGGTCAGCGCGGTCGTCCCGATGAGCCATGCGGATTTGCGACGTTTCATTTCGTCGAGCGCGGCCATCGACGCCACCGGCGACGAGAAATCGACGAGGACGTCGAACTGTGGCGCATCCTTCAGACTGGGAATGATCGCGGGGAGCTGGTCATCCGTCCGGATATCGATTCTGGCAACGACTTCAAGGTTTTCCGAATTGCGGGCAATGCGGGCGATGAACTGCCCCATGCGCCCGGCGGCACCGAGAATGGCAATGCGAGTTTTTTCGTTCATTCGACGGCCTCAATAAAAGAAACAAATGGCGCACAGAGGCGATCAACGGCCTCGCGGTCCATCTCGAAAAGCGGGGAACGAAGGGTTCCCGGGTAATTGAGTTTGGAACGCGAAAGCATGGCCTTGACGGGAATCGGCGATGTGTCGCTGAAAAGCGCGGAAAAGAGCGGGAGCATGCGCTCGTGATCCTGGCGAGCGAGTTCGAGATTTCCGGCTCTGGTGTTGAGGATGATGTCGTGCATGAGCTTCGGGGCGATGTTTGCGACGACACTGATTGCGCCGACGCCGCCGAGCGCGACAAACGGAAGCGTCGTGCCGTCATCGCCTGAAAACATGAGGAAATCCGCGCATTCGATATGCGTTTTGCTGGCAATCAGCATATCGGCCGTGGCATCCTTGACGCCGACGATATTGGGATGTCTGGCAAGCCTGCCGAGCGTTTCGGGGAAACAGCGGGTGCCCGTTCTGCCCGGGACGTTGTATATAATCTGCGGGAGGTCGATTTGATCGGCAACGGTCATGAAGTGCCTGTACTGGCCTTCCTGATTCGGCTTGTTGTAATAGGGCGTGACGACGAGGAGGCCATCGACGCCGCAATCTTTGGCACATCGGGCATTGTGCAGCGTCGTTCTCGTATCGTTGGTGCCGACACCTGCAATGACAGGGACGCGCCGGGCGACGGTTTTAATGACGGTTTCG
>JAZODZ010000042.1:0-16992 GCA_045597285.1 Myxococcota bacterium | reverse complement strand
TACAGATGAACGCGGGTTGCACTCGCCAGGCACATTCTGGACACTCATTTTTTACGCGGCTTGAACGCGGAAAGGGGGTGGTGTGCCAGGCCGCACGTTTGTTGGGCTAGGCGGCGGCTGGCGGGCGGGAATGGGAGAGAGGAAACCCTGTTTCCTTGAAGAACTATATCCGGATTATGTCCAGATGGCATCCCGACCGCAGAAACGTTAATTGCTAATTTCCCCTCTCCCTAAAAATACATTTCAACCCTTGCAAAACCTAATTCATTCACTCACAATACTACATTTTATGGGCAGTTTTTTGTCTACCAAAACGCATGGTATCCGAAATGAAAAATATCAAATTATACGTCCTTATCTGCCTGGCATCCGCCTGCTTTTACGCTTGTTCCGACGCGGATCAAACGCCTCGCCATAACGGCAAGAATCATCAGCAAAACCCAAAGGATGACCCCAAAGAAGAGCCGAAGGAAGAACCAAAAGAAGAGCCCGAACCTCGTAGCTCCGAGGATGATCTCGATGGTGACGGTCTCTCCAACGACGAGGAAACCGAGCTGGAAACCGA
This sequence comes from Myxococcota bacterium, assembly GCA_045597285.1. Lineage (GTDB taxonomy): Bacteria > Myxococcota_A > Bradymonadia > UBA4248 > UBA4248 > UBA4248. The sequence goes on along the minus strand of JAZODZ010000042.1, from coordinate 16,427 downwards.
TCCAAACGTCCGGGATACCGATGGTGACGGTGCCAGTGATCTCGTCGAGTACCTGCTCGAAACCGATCCCAAAAAAGCATCCGACAATCCCGCCGCCAAAGGCATTGTCGTTTTCGAGACCCCTTACAAGTCGAACACTTCCTCACCTGACAATACCGCGATTTCTTTTGTTCCAGTCATTCAGAAAATCGATATCTATTATGCAATCGGTTACAGGGAATCCGGCTATTCCCTGGAAGAACACGTGGCAAAATTCGAACAGATTATGAGCCGCTCGCTATGTAGCCAGAACTCGCGTTCCTGTACTTCCAATGCCGACTGCAAGTCGCTCGGCAAGTATATTTGTGCCGAGTCGGGCAAATGCATGGTCACATCGACAGAAAAGAGCACGTGCTTTGCCGATATTAATACCGGCTATGGCTGGTACGGTGCCGAAAATACATTCGTCAACCTCCAGTCCCTTTCGGACGACCTGAACACGACGCTGAAGGGTATCGCAAAACGCCCGAATGACAACATGAACGGCACGAATTATACGCAGCCTCCGATGTGCGTCTTTGGCGGCAAGGAATTCTGCGACAACGATCCGAAGTGTTACGAAGGCGACGACAGAGTTGGTTGCGTCGGATTCCGTACGGATGCCGTCAAGATGCTCGTCCATGTCGCGGATTATACGCAGTCGAGCAGCTCGAAATGGCCTGTGAGCAAGATGCCCGTGGTCGCCGATTATCTCAGAGCCAATCACATCCGTTATGCCGGTGTTTCCCAACGCTATTGCGGATGCAACAACGGTATGAAACAGCTCGCCTGCTATGCCAGCGCCTGCGATACGGCCGGCCAGTGCTACGACAATTGTGAGACGCTTTCCGATTGCTCGAATTCCGCTAACCGTGCCGATTTGACCGCGATGTATTTCGCCCCGGCCAATGGCGAGAGCATTGAACGCTTCATCCGCCTGATGTCGGGCAAAAAAGAGCTCCTGATCGAGCCGAGAGTCGTCGATGTCACGCCGAACGCGTCAAAACTCGTCGAAAGCATGACAGTGGTAGCCAGCGGTAAAAGCGTCAGCGGCGAAAAATGCGTCGAGGTCGGCGCCCCCGACGATTCCAACTTCCAGAAGCTCGACAAGGTGGTTCCCGCCACAAGCATTTGTTACTCGATCGTGCCCGTCCAGAATCAGGACGTCATTCCCGCCACTAACAAGCCGCAGCTTCTCGAAGCACGCGTCCAGGTCACGGCCGAAAATTCAGTCCTCAATTCCGATCACATCTATTTCGTCATTCCTCCCGTGATTTAGTGTTTTTTTGCGGGAAGTCGGCTATTGCGCCACCTTGCGCTCTGCTATTGACATACGCAGAGCGCCCCTTTTTGTCACCGCACCGGCACGAATCAGGTGCCTGTATTGATTGTGTTTATCGTTGCCGGCTGGTTATCATGAAATTCAGTTAGTTAAAGATACCGATTGGGAGACATTGATTATTGATTAAGGAGATATGGCGATGGTTAAAAGATCCTTGTTTCTGATAGTTGCAGTCGCAGCTCTCAGTCTTTGTGCCTGCACCGAAGATCATACGCTCAATATCCAGGGAGAAACTGCCCAGACGGGAACATCGGTCGATCCCGATCAGCCTGTCGATCCCGACCAGCCCGTCGATCCCGACCAGCCCGTCGATCCCCCCGTAACATCGGACGATCCCGACGGCGACGGCCTTACAAACGACCTCGAGGCAACGCTTGGCACGGATCCCAACAAAGCCGACACCGACGGCGACGGAATCAAAGACGGTGAGGAAATTGCCAAGGGAACCGATCCCAAATCTGCTGATTCCGACGGCGACGGTCTGAAAGACGGCGAAGAAATATCGAAGGGCACCGTTCCGACAAAAGCCGATACCGATGGCGACGGAATCAATGATGGCGCGGAATTCTCGAAGGGCACCGATCCCAACAAGGCCGATACCGATGGCGACGGCCTGGCCGACGGAAAAGAAGTCGAACTCGGTACCGATCCACTCAAACCCGATACCGATGGCGACGGAATCAACGACGGCGACGAAGTCGCCAAAGGCTCCGATCCGCTCAAGGCAACCGTCGATGCCGACGGCGACGGCCTGACAGACGCAAAGGAAGCCGAAATCGGCTCGGATCCAAACAAACCCGATACCGATGGCGACGGCGCAAACGATCTCGTCGAATATCTCCTTCAGACGAATCCCAAAGATGCCGCCGACACCCCCGAATCCCACCACAAAACCTACTTTTTAACGCCGTACCAGGCCAATTCCTCGCCACAATCCGCCACGCAGTCATTCGTGCCCGTCATCCAGAAGCTCGACGCCTATTTCCTCGGCACCATCCAGGTCGACAAAAAGAACACCAGCGAGACCTATCCGTTCCAGCAGCTCAAAAATATGATTTGCAGCACAAATTCGGCGGACTGCCAGTCGAACGCCGATTGTCTTGGCTACAACAAGGGCAGTGCCATCTGCGCCGAAAACGGCAAATGTGTGGCGCAGTCGACGTCCAAGAATCCCTGCCTCGTCGATTTGTGGACCGGCCTTGGCTGGTACAACGGTGCGAACTCATACATCAACAAAATGTCCCTGCAGCCCGACATCGATTCGACGATTTCCAAATACAGCTCGCTGATGAAAGCCTCGACGACGCTTCAGGATTACGTCCATTCGACGGCATGCGCCGTTCACGGCACCAAGTACTGCACGAATACCGACAAGATTAACTGCTACTCCGGCAGTGATCGGTTCGGCTGTGCCGGCTACCGGACGGATGCCTACAAGGCACTCCTGCTCAGCGCCATCCGAACGTCGAGCGTCGGCTGGAACAGCAGCAAGGAAAACCGCCAGAAAGCCGCACAAATTCTCATCGACAGCAACGTCCATCTGATCGGCCTCTCGTGGGCAAACTGCAGTTGCAACAACGGCATGAGCCAGCTCGTCTGCTACGCAAATTCATGCGACGCCGGCAAAGCATGTAAAAAAGACTGCGCCAATGCCAACGAAATCTGCAGCTGCGACGGCATGACGGACGAAACGCTCTATATGGGCGGCGTCTGCATTTTTAACAACGTCTGGCGTAAATCCTACGACAAGATGCTAAAGCGCATGATCACGGTACGCCCCATCTCCGTCATTCCACAGGTTGCCGCCATCACGCCCAACGCCGACAAGCTCGTCCAGAAACTCACGGTCAACACTTCCGGAAGCACGGTCAACAACCGCAAATGCACGAAAGTCTCGAACATCTCAAAGGACAATTTCCAGACCATCTCCGAGCTGACGCCGGGCACCGAAATCTGTTACGACATCACCCCCGTCGACAATCAGAACGTCGTGCCCGCGACAAACGAGCCGCAGCTCCTCGAAGCACGCATCCAGGTCACGGCCGAAGGCTCCGTCCTCAATTCCGATCACGTGTACTTCATCGTCCCGCCGGCCTTGTAACTGCTTTTGGGTGGCGGCTATTTCATACGCCGCCTGCGCTCTGCTATTGCATACGCAGAGCGCCCCTTTGGGAGACAAACCGAAATCCTTTCGCACCACAATTTCAATCACCATAAAGGAAATGCACCATGAAAACATCGAAACTGATTCTCGTGATAGCTGCCGCCGTTGCCTTCAGTTTTTTCGGATGTACGGACGATAGCGATATTCTCATTCAGGGAGAAAAAACCGGTACCACCACAAACCCCGACGATCCCGACAAGCCCGTCGATCCCGACAAGCCCGTCACAGCCGATGATCTCGATGGCGACGGCCTGACAAACGACCTCGAGGCAACGCTCGGCACGGATCCCAACAAGGCCGATACCGACGGCGACGGGATCAACGACGGCGAAGAAGTCACAAAAGGCACCGATCCCCTCAAGGCCACGGTCGATCTCGATGGCGACGGCCTCACAGATGACCAGGAAAAGGAAATCGGCACCGACATGAACAAGGCCGATACCGATGGCGACGGCGCAAGCGATCTCGTCGAGCATTTGCTCAAGACCGACCCGCTCAAGGCAGACGACAACCCGGCCGCAAGAGGCATTGTCGTCTTCGAGACGCCCTACGGAAAGCCCGCCGTCGCACCGACTAACGCGACATTCTCGTTCATTCCGGTCATTCAGAAAATCGACCTGTATTATCTCATCGGTTATCAGGATTCGACCTGGTCGATTGAAAAACACTCGGAAACCTTCACGACAAATCTCAACAAACTCAAATGCACGGTAAACGACAAGAATTGTATCTCGAATGCGGACTGCGTTGGGATCGATGCGAAAAATAACTATATCTGCGGCGAATCGGGCAAGTGCATCAAGCAGTCGACGGCCAGTGCCGTCTGTTTTGCCGATATCAACACGGGCTATGGATGGTATGGAAAAGAAAACACTTACGTGAATTACCAGTCGATGTCTGATGATTACGCCACGACGCAGAGTGGCATTTCGACGCGTCCGGAAAAAACGATGAACGGCTATAATTACACGCAGCCGTCGCTTTGCGTCATCGATGCCGGCAAATACTGCACGAACGACCCGGGGTGTTACGCAGGCAGTGATCGCTTCGGCTGCCCGGGATACCGCCTCGATGCCGTCAAGATGCTGATCCATGTCGCGGACTATTCTCAGATGTATGACAAGAAGGCGCAATGGACGACGGACAAGGTATCGAGCGTGGCCCAGGTTATCAAAGACAACCAAATCCGCTATGCCAGCGTTGCACAGCGTTACTGCGGTTGCAACAACGGCATGAAACAACTCGCCTGTTATGCGGGCGCGTGCAATAAAGACGGCCAGTGTTACGACAACTGTGAAAACCTTTCCGATTGCTCAAGTTCCTCCAAGACCGATTTGACTGCGATGTACTTCGCGCCATCCAACGGAGCCGAGATATGGGGCTTTATCAAGGGAATGTCGGCCAACAAGGAGCTGACGATCGAGCCAAGAGTCGTGGATGTGACGAGCGGCGCATCGAAACTCGCAGCCGGCATGACGGTCGTGACATCGGGCAGCAGCGTGAGCGGCGACACGTGTACCACAGTTGGCAACGTCGATTCCTCGACGGGTTATCAGAAACTGAAGGGCGTGGTGCCAGCCACGAAAATTTGCTATTCGCTCAAGGCCAAAGACGGCCAGACGGATATTCCGGCGACGGCGGAGCCCCAGCTTCTCGAAGCCCGCGTGCAGGTCACGGCCGAAGGTTCGGTTCTCAACTCGGATCGCGTTTATTTTGTCATTCCGCCGGCTTTGTAATAGTTTGGGAGCTCGCCTAATGTATGGGGCGGCGTATGAAATAGCCGCCCCGGCCGGGCGTATGCGCCTGCGCATAGCCCGGCGCATGATAGAAACAGACACATTTTGTCGTCATAAATTGAACAAAAAAATGTTTGCTATATGGGAATTTGATTGTCATAAGAGCGCGTTTTGAAAATGACGCGTGTGTGTGTCCATAACGAAAAGAAGAAACCTTGAGAACGATAATTGAGAGACATCCGGATGGCGCGAGTGTGGCGGTCGTAGGCGCGACGGGGGCTGTGGGCCGCGAGATGATTCGTTGTCTGAACGATCTTGCGCTGCCGATACGGAGCATAGAATTGCTGGCGTCGAGCCGCAGCGAGGGGCGTGTCATGGATACGCCGTGGGGACAAAAGACGGTTCGAAACGCCGAAACGTTTGATTTTAACGGCATCGACATCGCGCTGTTTAGCGCGGGCAAATCCGTAAGCCTTGCGCTTGCGCCGAAAGTCGTGGCAGCCGGTGCGCTGATGATCGACAACACATCCGCATTCAGGCGCAATCCCGAGTGGCCGCTCATCGTGCCCGAAGTCAATGGCGAGCTGATTGAACTCAAGCCGGGAATCATTGCGAACCCGAACTGTTCGACGATTCAGATGGTGCTGGCGCTCAAGGCGCTCGACGATGCAGTCGGTGTGCAGGATGTACGCGTCGTGACATACCAGTCGTGCAGCGGTGCGGGACAGAAAGGCATTGAGGCGCTTCTCGATGAGACGCGGCAGGCGCTCGACGGCCACCGGCCTGAAAAATCGCGCGTCCATGCGCGGACGATTGCGTTCGATGTCGTGCCGCAGATCGGCGATTTGCTCGATTCGGGCAACACCGAAGAAGAAGAAAAGATGATGTTTGAAACGCGCAAGATTCTGCGCCGCGATGATTTGCGCGTGAGCGCAACGTGCGTGCGGGTGCCCGTCATACGGAGCCACAGCGAGGTCGTCAGCCTGGTCACGGACAAGCCCGTCACGGTGGCAGAAGCACAGCAAATCCTGAACAAAATGCCGGGTTTGCGCGTGACGGACATCGAGGACACGGCCAATTATCCGACGGCGGTTCAGGCCGAAAACCGGTTCGAGACGCTCGTCGGACGCGTACGGCGAGATCCTGTTTCGCCAAAAGGTTTAATGTTTTGGATAGTCAGCGATAACCTGTTAAAAGGGGCTGCATTAAACGCCGTACAGATTGCCTGTGCCGCGTGGAACCATGGAAGGAATGGTAAATGATGAAAAATAGGCTGGCTCAGATATGCCTGACGCTTGCAATGGCGGCGGGAATCATGGTTCCGCTCGAAGCTTCTGCGTCATCGGAATCAGACTGGACGATTTCGACGTCCATTACAGCATCCTCGCTTGACAGCTCAAACAAGCTCGTGATGAATGCGTCGCGTTGCCGAAAACTTTTTGACACCAGCACCAACGAGGTCAGTTTCGTCTTCAGCCTGCCCTCGACGGTGAGCGTGTCCGCGGATGCGGTGTACACGCTGAAGTACGCCAGGGGCAACGAATCGTGTTCGAAAAAGCTGGAAAGCGAAGCAAGCGATAGTTGCATCACGATTGCAGAAAAACAGCATTTGTCGCAAGGCATGAATTTTACGGTCAACCGCAAGGTAGACACGCTGAGTTCTGCCACGTCTGCCGACGGATGCGAAAACTTGAGCGAAGCTGCTTACCTTTATTTGTTTGTAAGCGATCCCGTGAGCGGATTTGAGAATGAATATACGGTCACGATGACGCTGGATTTCCGAACGACGCGGCCTTCTGCCCCGGCGAATGTTTCGGCCGAGGCGGGCGGTTCATCGCTCAAAGTCAGCTGGGATTCGGTTTCGGACGCGACGGGCTATAAAGTTTATTACGGGGCCGAAGGCGTCTCGATTTCAGCAGGCGATTATCCCGAAAACCTGAGCGGGTTCCACACGGCTTCATCACAGTCGACATCGATCACGATTAAAGACGACGTTGCGGAAGACACGAATTATCTGATCGGCGTGACGGCGTTCGATTCGTATGATAACGAGAGCCAGATTGGCGAGGTCGTGACAGTCGAGACGGTGGCCTCGGATAGTTTTTGGGATTCGTATCGCGCCGAGAATGCGGATGTCGATGGCGGATTCTGCTTTATTGCCACGGCGGCTTACGGTTCGACGCAGGAACCGCATGTGGCCACGTTGCGACAGTTCCGCGATACTGTGTTGATGCAGTCGGATGCGGGACGTGCATTTGTGAAGACGTATTATCGCCTGAGCCCGCCACTGGCATATTTTATCGGACAGCATCCGACGGCGCGTGCGATCGTGCGAGCGGGGCTTTGGCCGGTGTATGGGTTTGCGTGGATGCTGATGAACCATCCGTTCGCACTGTGGAGCATTCTGGTGTTCATGGGGCTTGGTCTCGGTGCACTCGCGACGCGCCGGATTCGTCGCCGCAAGGTCGCAAAAGCCGCTGTTCCGATGATTGCGGCGGCCATCGCGGCCGGCTCCATGATGACGGCTCCCGAAGAAGCATACGCCGAGTCACCGGTCGATATGATGGTCGAAATCAAGGCAGGCCCCTATACGCCTGACAAACTCGGTAGTGCATTTGAACGCCATTTCGGCGACAAATCCGGGTTCATCGTCGAAGGCGAATACGACTGGCAGTTCTGGCGCGGCGTGGGCAGCCTCGGCCTCGGGCTTCATCTGGCTTACGGCAATATTACCGGACATGCCCTCGAAGAAGGTGGCCAGGATTCCGTCGATTCGACAGAACTCCATTGGCTCCCGTTGAGGATTTCACTCATCTATCGGTTCGATTACCTCTGGACGCGCTTCAGTGTTCCCCTGACGCTTTATGTCAAAGCCGGGTTCGATTATTCGTTTTATTGGATTAAAGACGGTTCGGACAGTATCGCGAATGCCGATGGAAAGAAGGGATATGGCGGCACCTTTGGGTTTCATGCCGTGGCCGGTATAGCGTTTGTCCTCGACTGGCTTGCTCCCGAAATGGAAAAATCCTTCGATGTCGAATGGGGAATTAATACCTCATATATATTTGCCGAATATATGTATTGTCAGCTCGACAATTTCGGCAAGAGCGGGGCGTTTAACCTGACGGATCAGGCGACGTTCCACATCGGTATCGGATTGGAGTTTTAAGATTTATAAAAAAGCCGTCCCAGGGACGGCTTTTTTATTGATATCGCGTAGGATGACACGGTTTTGATTGTGCTTGATACGGCGTTGACAGGGCCAGAAAAGGCACTCTCACTATGCCACTCTCAAAGTTTGTCGTGAAAGATGGTTTCGACCTGTTCGCGAATCGATTCGACCGATCCATTGAGCGTGCAAGCCGCGGCATTCTTATGCCCGCCGCCACCGAACTGCGCCGCGATCACCGAGACATCGATGTTGCCACGTGAACGGAAACTGAGGCGGTACAAGTCATTTTCGAGTTGCGTGAGGAATATGCTGACTTCGACGCCGTGGATGCTTCGGGCATAATTGATAAACCCGTCTGTCATGGCCCCGGAACAATGGCATTTTTTGAGCATTTGCCGGTTCGCATGGAGGCATGCCAGTTTTCCATCTTTAGAAATCCAGAGCGTCTGGAGGACGAGTCCGAGCAGGCGCATTTTTTCGGCGGGCACGTTCTCATAAATATTCGACGCGATATCCCATACGTCGATATCCGTGGCGAGCAGGAACGAGCAAACCCGCATGGCATCTGCCGATGTCGATGTGTAACGGAAAGAACCCGTGTCCGTGATGATCGACGTATAGAGCGCCGCAGCGATATCTTTGGTCAGCTCGACGTGAAGCGCATTGCAGAGGTGGAACAGGATTTCGCCCACGGCAGATGCCTTCGAGTCGTGCAAATTGACGAGGCATTCGGTGTACGGAACGCTGTGGTGATCGATAAAAACACGCGGACATTTGAGATCGTCATGCGGAAACTTCCTGCCCAGCAACGTGGGTTCGGCGCAGTCGAGGACGATGCACAGGTCGTAATCAAAATCGCTCAGCTTGTGCACGATTTCGGATGCACCGTTCAGGAATGTAAAGGTATCGGGTATTTCATCGACGTTAAAGACTGTATAAGCCTTCCCCAACGCCTTGAGCATCAATCCCATGGCGATGGCCGAACCGGCCGCATCCCCATCGGGACGACAGTGCATTGAAACGAGAATGCGCTCCGCATTCATAATGATTGGAACGATTTTATCGATATTTGGCTGCAAATGCGCGAGTCGATCAAACATATTTATGCCTTAGTGAGTACCTTAATGACGGGAAATTTGCTCCCAAATATCCGATTGTAGATTATTTATTTTATTTTTCCGAATTTTAGGGTGAAATGCCGTACCGATTGAAATGATTTGTTTTCAGTTGGTTCCCAAATGTGGATAAAGAGGTGAAATGAAAACTGCCGCACGGTTGATCATATTGGGATTCTTAAGCTGTACGTTTTGGGGATGCGGCGAAGAACAGACGCAACCCCAACGAAAACCCAAAGTTGATCCATACGCCGACGAGGAAAAATGCGATATCAGTACATTTGAGGCTCACTGCGGCGTCGACAGTGACGGCCAGCCCGCACGTATTTTCTGTGGATATTCAGTGGATGCCGGTTATGCGTTTGTCCAAACCGAAGCATGCGATGACGCCTGCGTCGTCTACAAAGGCCTGGTACAGTGCGTGTCCGAATGCATTTACGGAAAAACGCCATCCCTCATGTCTTGCGGCACGAGCATGGAAGATGCCATTTCCATCCGGCAGGTCGTCGTCGAGGAATCCTGTCAACTCATCGACGGCACATCCTATTGGGTCAAAGAAACCACCGATTGCGACGGCGTTTGTCACTCTGCCCAATGTCTGCATCACGGCGACGGCAACTGCGCATCCAAGATAAAAGAACTCGACGCAGTCATAGGCTGTAATGGACAAGATATCTATGTGTGCGATGAACACAACAGGGTTCACAAAAGACCTTGTCTCAATGACAGCTACTGCCAGAGTTTTACGCTTGACGGCGAAAAAATACATTTTTGCGCACCCAAATGCACATCGGAAGGCCGCAAATCATCCGTATGCTCGATAACCGACAATTATTCGATTCAAACGAAGTGTTCAAACATCGGCAGCGACACTTTATATCAACTCCATGGCAAGGAATTAAGTGTTGAAAGCAGTAACGATAAGTACTGCGAAAACGGGAAGCTTTCCTCATTTCCCCAGACCCTGAGCTGTTGGACGTATTGTCAGGATTATTGCTACGGCAACACCATCGCCCCCTGGTGGTCGACGCACAAACCCGAGTTGCAATTCTTCGACTGCAAAACAGGCCGCTGCGACATCAAAAAGTACGATGCCAACAATGCGTATGCAGAATGTATGCGGCCATGCTTTGTCGAGGGCGAAGAGATCACGGTCGAAAACAAAGCCTATTACGGCTTCAGGGCACGTTCATCGACGCTGGAATGCATGCAGTTTGACGACGGGCTGTACTATTCGACCGTGTATGTCGAGGATTATTCATTTTAAGTCCCTGTTCGGCCCCTAACAGAGTTTCTGAATGACGTGATTTATCGAAAATGCAATAGGTTGCCATTCAGCATTTAAAACAATTATTTCATTTTTCCGTTTTTTTAGGATGAAATATGGCTATAAGCTGAAATGCCTTTGGGGCATTTAGTTTTTTAATCCATTGAGCGAAAGGTGAAAAATGAAAAAGACAGCGGTATTGCTCATTCTAGGGTTCGTATGCTGTATGTTTTCGGGATGCGGTGGCGAAGAACAGACAAAAACTCAACGGAAACCTAAAGTTGATCCATACGCCGATGTGGAAAAATGCAATATAGGCACATACAAGGATCGCTGCGGCATCGACGAAGACGGTCAGATAGCGCGTCTTTTCTGCGCCTATTCATTGGACGCCGGTTATGCATTCGTTCATTACGAAGCCTGTGATGAGGACTGCGTCGTCTACGGAGAACAAGCCCAGTGCGTGACGGAATGCAATCCCGATAAACCCGAAACGAAAACAACCTGCGGCACGGTGATGGACGATGCCGTTTCCATTCGCCAGGTCGTCGTCCAGGAATCTTGCGAAACCGTCGATGGCGCTCCGTACCGGGTGAAAGAAAATATCGAATGCGATGGCATTTGTTACAATGGCCAGTGCCTGCATGTCGGTGATAACTGCGGAAACAAGCCCAAAGAACGCGATTCGGTCATGGGCTGTAACGGACTGGATACCTATGTGTGCGACGCAAGCGGCAAGATTCACAAAAAATTCTGTCCCGATGACGGCTACTGCCAGAGTTTTAAACATGATGGCGACGATGTTTATTTTTGCGCATCCAAATGCACGTCGAAGAAACACAAAGAAAATGTCTGCTCAATCATCGATAATTACCAGATTGAAACGCAGTGTGCAGACATCGGCAACGGTGCCCTATATAAGCTCCACAGCAACGATTTAAACATCACACATAGCAACGAGAGATACTGCAAGAACGGCATATTTTATTCCCTTCCGGGCACTGTTCGCTGCCAGGGCTATTGCCAGGAGTATTGTTACAACAATCTCATTGCCCCCTGGATGACATACGGTACTTCTTTGGAATTTTTTGATTGCGGCATTGGGCGTTGCGACGTGAAGAAACATAACGCATCCAAAGGATATGCGGAATGTATGCAGCCATGCGACGAAGAAGGCGAAGAGATCACGATAGACGGGCCGGCCTATTTTAACTATTCAAAAGCCATATCCTCGACGCTGGAATGCAAGCGGTTCGACGATGGGCTGTATTATTCGACCGTGTATGTCGAAGAATAATTCGGGGCTTTTTTGAGGATGTGTCGGCTACTTGCGTACGCCGACACTGCGCCGCTATGCAAGCATACGCGGCGCAACTTTTTTATGGGCGCGGGGCGTATTGAACGGTGCCGACATAAACGCCGTACACAGGAAGAAACCCAGATATTAAGCGCCTTTCATGACGAAGGGAAGAACCGTGAAATAGCCCCGCGCGGCACGCCGTATGCCAATAGGCGTGCCTGGCGAGCCGTATGAAATAGGCGAGCCCCAATCCTAAATACCGATAAATAATCAAATATTGTCCGGCGAAGTCATGTCCGCCCAATTCTTGCCGATTTTAAGCTCGACGCGGAGGGGAACGCCGATGTCGGCGGCATTTTCCATCGCATCGACAAGGATTTTAGCCGTTTTTTCGACTTCGTCATCCGGGCACTCGAGCAAAAGCTCGTCGTGCACCTGAATGAGCAGGTTCGCGTGCAGACCGTTCTGGCGCAACAAATCGTCGAGGCGAATCATGGCGCGTTTGACGATGTCCGATGCCGACCCCTGGATCGGCGCATTGCCAACCACGCGTTCGCCAAACGCCCGGAACTGTGGCTTCGAATCGTACAGCTCGGGCAGCGGCCGGCGATGCCCAAATATCGTGCGCGTCTCGCCCTGCCTGCGTGCGATTTCGAGTTGATCGGCAAAATACGCCGAAAGCGTCGGGAACTGCGCGTGGAACTTGTCGAGAAACGCCTTCGCATCCGCCTTGGAATAGCCCGTCTCGCGAGCGAGTTTCTGAGCGCCCATGCCATAGATGAGGCCGAAATTGATCGTCTTGGCGAGCTGGCGTTGCTGCTTTGTCACCGTCTCTATCGGAATCTCAAACAGCGAGGCAGCGGTGCGGGAATGCACATCCTCGCCATTGTGATACGCCGTGCAGAGGGCTGGTTCCTTGGAAAACGCGGCCATCAGTCGAAGCTCGATCTGGCTGTAATCGGCACTGATAAACGAGTGCCCTGGCTTGGGAATGAAAGAGCGTTTGATCTGGCGACCGAGTTCAGTCCGGCCCGGAATGTTCTGAAGATTGGGATCCGAACTCGAAAGGCGCGTCGTCGCCGTGACGCATTCGTTAAAACAGCCATGAATCCTGTGCGAAACGGGATCGGCCTGCGCGGCAAGGGTTTCGGAATACGTCGAGCGCAGCTTGCTGATGGCGCGGTATTCGAGAATGGCCTGGGCAATAGGATGATCGATGGATTCGAGCGTATCCTGATCGGTGGAAAGGCCGTGCTTGCGATTCTTCTTCGTCGCAGGCTTGAGATCGAGTACGTCGAAGAGAAATCGCGACAGATCCTTGGGACTGTTGATGTTGAAATTGTCATCGCTGAACGCGTGGGCTTCCGCATCGAGGCGCGTGAGTTCGGCATCGAACGATTTGGAAAGCGTGCGAAGAAAATCGATATCGAGCTGAATGCCTGAAAACTCCATCTGGGCCAGGATTTTCGCGGTAGGGAGATCGAGCGATTTGAACGTGTTGGTCAGGTTTGTGCGTTCGAGTTCGTCGGGAAGGCGTTCCGCGAGCTGCATCGTGAGCTGTGCCCAAGTGGTCGAAATATTTGCGGCATCGTGGACGGAAAAAGATGCGGGACTGACCGTTTTTTTGCCGGTACCAAGCCAGTTTTCGGGCGTGATTTCGGGCTTATGGGCGAGGTAATGCTGAGCAACGAGATCGAATGCGGCAGACTGTTCGGGATGGACGATATAAGCCGCGATTTCGGCATCGAAGAATGCAGGCAGATTGACGTCGATTTGGTGAGCCATGGCGTACTGCACGAGCGGTTTAAGGCCGTAAACGGCTTTCGGCTTGTCCGACTGAAGAAGCGCGAGCAACAGATTGTCGGCATTCTCGACAGAATCCGCATAACCGAAGAGCGTTTTTCCGTGCTTGATGGGGACGTAAAGCGAGCGCGATTTATCGGCTAATGCAAACCCGAGGAGCTGTCGGCGCGTGAACGTGGCATCGAGCCAAAGCGGGGCAATGGCGAGCATCGGGGCATTGTCGATGAACTCCGCGAGCTGCGATTCGGATTTGCAAATGACCGGGGATTGAAGCGGCCGAATCAGCGACGCAGGATGCACTGTGGTAAACCGTGCCGCCGCAGGCATTTCGTCAGATTTAGCGATGGATTTATTGGTCTTATCGGATTCGTCGTGCGGCGCGTCGTCATCTGACGTCGTTTGAACCGCCGGCACGGCGGCTTTTTCCACATTTTTATCGATTCTGGCGTCCGGCCCGAGGATGTCCGTCAGGAGTTTGCTGAGATCGAGCGCGGAAAAGACCTCGGTCACTTTTTGGGGATCGGGGTTGAGAGCTTCGAGTTTGAGCTGAACGGGAACATCGCAGACGAGCGTCGTCAGTTTTTTAGAGCACTCGGCGGAAGGCGCAAAGTCGAGCAAATTCTTGTGTTGCGCCGGTTTTTTAATATCGTCGATATGTTCGATCAGGGCTTCGAGCGAACCGAATTCGGCGATGAGTTTTCCGGCCGTTTTTTCGCCAATGCCCTTGCATCCCGGGATGTTGTCGATGGTATCTCCGGCCAGGGCGAGTACGTCGGCAACTTTATCGGGAGAAACCTGGAAGCGTTCGAACACGTTATCGACGGTAATGGGAACGAACTGCTTTGAAGCGCCTTTGGCCATCGCATCGAGCATGACGACGGTATCGACATCGTCTGTGCGCTCGATGAGCTGCATCAAATCCTTGTCACTGCTGGCAATGATGACATGCCATCCCATCGAGCGGGCCTGCTTTGTGAGTGTTCCGATGATATCGTCGGCTTCATAATTTTCGCATTCGTAAGCCTGAATTCCGAGCGCGTTGGTGATTTTGTGAAACCACGGAAACTGGAGCTGAAGTTCTTCGGGCGGGGCTTCTCTCTGGCCCTTGTAATCGGGATAGAGTTTGTGTCTGAATTTGGGCCCGTGAACGTCGAGCGCAAGTGCGATGGCATCTGGTGAAATCCGCCGAATGACGGAAAGAATCATCGAAGTGTAAAAATGGAGCGCACCCGTAGGGAATCCGGTGCTGTTGTTCATGTGCGGGGCAGCGAAATACGCCCTGAACATGTAATTGGACGCGTCGAAGATGAGGAGTTTTTTCATTCGGGTTTTCTGCGGCTAAAGGTGAGAACGGCGAACATGAGGAATGTCAACAGGATAGCAGTCAGCGGAACGGCTGGCGTTTCTGCAAGTTGGCAACTGCAGCCGGTTTTTTTGGTCTTCTGAGCCAAATCCTGAGCACTTGCATCGGCCTGAATCGTGGCGAGCGTATCTAACATCATGGGCGGCCAGACGCGGGTTTGCTTGACTTTATCGATGTCAGCAAAATCCGGAGATGCCTCGACAGCCTGGCGATAATAGCGAAGCCCTGCCTCGCGATCCCGCAGATCGTTGAACATATAGAGCGTGACGGCGAGTGCGGCGAGTGCGGTCGCATTATCGGCGTTCAAATCCTGCGTGGATGCTTTTGTCAGGACGGCTTCGGCCTCTTCGAACTGCCCGTTGAGGACAAGCGCCATTCCGTACTGGGTTTTGAGCATTTTTTCGCGGCGAAGCGCGTGTTTTTCCGATTTTTGAGCCGATTTGAGGAATTTGAGTGCGAGTTCATCCCGACCGCAGCACGATGCCGGCGTCTGGGATGAACACGTCAGCAATTCCTTGGTATTACACGAAATGGCGAGCAGTGCGGTGGCGTAGCCATATTCAATACGATCCCTTCCAATGCCTCCTTCTTCGGTATCTTTTTCGAGTTGTGCCCATATTTCGATGGCCTCGTCAAACCGATGGAGTCCGTTAAGCGCCTCAGCTTTGGAAATGAGCATGAGCGGATCGTGGAATTTTTGATAGCCTTCTTCGGCGAGTTCGAGGCATTTCGGGTAATTGCCGATTCGATATGCCGAAAGGGCGGCATTGAGGTAAAGAATGGCAACACTGTGTCCGTTGCGAATGGCGGCTTCGGTGAGTTCCAGGGCCGATTTGTCGTCATCGTTGGCGGAATCGATGCTCGTGATGGCCGTGAGATAGCGCAGGTCTTTTTGATCGAGATTCCATGCCTTTTCGTACATGGCACGGGCTTCGGATGTTTTTTGTTTTTTGTCGAGCTGGATACCGGCCTTGTAAAAGATATCGGCGTTATTGTGGATTCGATTGGCGGCTTCGACGCAAGAATCAAGGGCGTCTTCGGAACCTAGGGACGATTGCAGTTGACAGAGATTGGCGTAGACCTGCGGTTCATCGGGGGTGAGTTCCTTGACTTTGAGGAACGTCTTGACGGCCTCGTCATTATTGCC
>JAZODZ010000041.1:0-3138 GCA_045597285.1 Myxococcota bacterium | reverse complement strand
CACGGCTATCGGCTGCGCCGATACGCCGTGCGGGCACGTGTCACGACACGTGCCTACTTTTCTTGATTCTGCTGATCTTGCTGTGCCTGCTTGGCGGCTTTTTCTTTGGCTTCCTGAATTTCGCGCTGCTTTGCCGCCTCGGCCTCGATCTCGAGGATTTCCTTAAATTTGACGGATATCTTGATCGAGTAGTCGCACACGTAATGGCGATAATCGGGGCTGTTGACTTCGGCCGGGATTTCGGGCGCGGAAAGTTGCGGAATCACTGCGGCATCCGGGACGGCACAATGCCACTGGAATGGCGTGATTTCGGCGATATACGCCGGGGCATTGTTCGTTTCGAGACGCAAACTGAGCGTCTGCGCGATATCGATGGGTTTGCCCTGGCCGTAAGTGGCGAAAGTATAAGGTTCGCCCGGTTGAATCTTGACTTGCGACATGCTTCCCGACGATTTGACGACCATCAGTGGCTCGCTCATAAAGAAAACCTTCGTATCGGGACTGTCGGTTTCAATCGTAATCGAGCCGTAAAGCCCATAAGGTTGTTCTGTCAGTGTTTTGAGCAGGGCTTTGGTCGCATCGGGGAGTTCCGGTGCGATGATCGGTTTGTTCGTACTCAGCGTTGAAACATCGAAGCCGGTAGCTGCTGCGGCCAGAAGCGGATGAAGCGTAAGCAGTGATTTCAATGATTCGCGCTGTTTGGTTTCATTCGCGACGAGTGGCTTGACGGTTTCCGCATACTTCTCACGGAATGCAATTTCTCGGAAAACACTCCATTCACACGGATCGGAGTCCATGATACGGGGCTGTGTCTCGCAAGACGGCAAAAGCGGCGACACGTCGGGCTCGAGAACGATCTTTTTGAACGCTTTCTGAAGCGGATTTCCACCGGGTTTGTTCGAGGGGAACCAATCGTAATAGGCCACCGATCGAGAAAGCGTTCTGAACCCTTCGGCCTCAAAGGTGAATTTGAGAACGGTGTCTTCTTTAATCGGCAGGTTTTGAATCCACGTGGATTCACGCGCACGAAGCTCGGTATAGCTTCCATCCTTTGAACGGGCATACATCAGCTTGCCATCCATGGCGATGGCCACGGCAGGAGGAAATGAATCGAGGAAGGCGATATCGGCATACTCGATGCGGTTGTGTCGCGCTTCTTCTTCGGCAAGTTCCAGCTCTTTTTTCGCGATGAACCGTGCTTCTTCCTGTTTGTCCAGAGCGTATTGGAAACCAAACCAGGCCGCGATGCTTCCCGCAATCACGGCTCCCGTGATGAAGAGCACGATAAACGGACGAACGCCGAGACTCTTTTTTTCCTGTTCAAATTTCCCGCGCTCAGAAAGCGGTTTTGATAGTCCCAAAAGCCCCTGAATGGCTTCGTGATCGGCTGCAACGCTGTATGTTTGCGCTGGTTCGCTCTCCGATTCAATGTCAGTAAGTGCGGCAGCCGCAGAAGCAGTCCCCTCGCTATCTTTAACCTCACCCTCTTCAGATTGAGCCGCTTGATCGCTTTGTTCTTCTCCATCTGATTCAGTGGATGTCTCGGGAGTGGCGCTCGGTTCCGATTCAGATGGCGAGTGTGCTTCGTCCTTTGTCTCTGTATCGGTGCTGCTTTCGGTGATTTCTTTCTCTTCCTGATCTGCCATCGGTCTGCCTGTTTTCAGTTCGCAAAAAAGCCGCAATATTCTACTGTTTTTGTCAAAAATGGCAACGATTGATCGCAGGTTGTGGCGGTTCAAGCTCTATGGTGTAACTGTTCAGCTGTGCCCGACGCAGGCGATTAAAAAAATGTGAATATGAAAACAAAAAATCACGTATAAATTTATTTTCACATTTTATTGATTTTTGTTCCAGAGCGAGGGATACGATGGGGGCGATGGCAATAGGGCTGCGCAAAGACATGGAGAATATGCGATGTCAAAGTTTATCAGCTTGTTCACTGATTTTGGTTTTAAGCGCGTTTTTGGTCAGGAAGAGAACAAAAAGTTTTTGATTGGCTTCTTGAACTCGTTGTTCGAGGGGGAGTTTGTCGTTACGGATTTACGTTATCGAGACAAGGAACAGCCGCCGGAGATAAAGGAAGGGCGCAGCGTGATTTACGATATCCATTGCACCCTTGCAGATGGCAGACATTTGATTATCGAAATGCAGAATGAAACCTGTGTCAATTTTGCCGGACGTGCGCTATACTATATCTCTAGGCGGATTGTCGTTCAGGGTAAGAAGGGCGAATGGCAATATGAATACGCGCCGGTGTTTGGCGTGTATTTCCTCAATTACAAGGAAGCGACGCTTGGACGGAGTTTTCGGACAGATTTCAGTATCGATAAGAAAAGGGAATTTTTTGTCAGTGAAAATGTAAGGGCAGAACATGAGCTACTCATGTCGAATGGCGTGGAAACGCCCTTGACAGATAAAATGCGCATGTTCTTTATACAACTGCCTGAGTTTACGAAAACTGCGTCGGAATGTGAAAACAATTTTGAACGATGGTTATATATTATGAATCATATCAAAGAACTCAACAGCATCCCCTGGAAAGACCAAGACCCGATATGGTCTGAACTCGCCGATGTGTGTAGCACTGCCGCACTCACGCCAGCAGAACTCTTTGCATACGAGGAAGAACTGCGCAAACAATGGGATCTCGAAGCCACGCTTTTCGCGAAGGAAGAGAAAGGCAGAAAAGAAGGCAGAAAAGAAGAAAAGCGCGAGATTGCGCTTGCATTAATCCAAAAAGGGATGGATGATGATTTCATCGTCGATACCACAGGATTGCCTGTTCAGGATGTTCAGACGTTACGTGCGAGTGTGGTATGAAAGAACTCGACAGCATCCCTTGGAAAGACCAAAACCCGATATGGACTGAACTCGCCGATGTGTGCAGCACTGCCGCACTCACGCCAGCAGAACTCTTTGCATACGAGGAAGAACTGCGCAATCAATGGGATCTGGAAGCCACGCTTCTCGCGAAGAAAAACGAAGGCCGAAAAGAAGGGAAGCGAGAGATTGCGCTTGCATTAATCCAAAAAGGAATGGACGATGATTTCATCGTCGATACCACAGGATTGCCTGTTCAGGATGTTCAGACATTACGTGCGGGTAATCTATGAAAGAACTCGACAGCATCCCCTGCCA